>JAIFNF010000129.1 GCA_020047885.1 Gammaproteobacteria bacterium
TCGATCCGTTGATATTGCTGTTTGGTAGGCATGCCATGCTGGCCGATGACCCCGAGTTGATCGCTGGCCGCTTCACTTGGCACCTCATGAGCTTGTCTTTCGCCGTGCTGGATGAGGCCGTTTTCATTCAAGACCCCAGGCAGGCAGACCGCATCAAGTCCCGCGTGACTGCCAAGACCATGCAGTATGAGCAAAAGGGCATGGACCCGGTGCAGGGGGTCAACCGCTGCGCCTATGTGATGCTAACCAACCATGAATATGTTTGGCAGGCCACCAGTGACGAGCGCCGGGCGGTGGTGATCGAAGTCGGTGAGTCGTTACGGGGTAACCTTGAATTCTGGGGTCGCTACCACGCTTGGGCTGAGGGCCCTGGCCCCGCTGCACTGCTCAATTACCTACAGGGCGTTGACCTGACCGGATTCAATCCCCGCCAAATCCCCAAGGGCGAAGCCCTGCGCAAACAGGTTGAACAGACCGCGCTGCGCATGCCTGCGGCGGCATGGTGGCACCAGTGCTTGACCGAGGGGGCCATTCGTTGGCGCGATGGCGGCGCGGACCGCGTGGTTCATCTTGACGACACGGCTGAAACAGAGATCGACCGGGCAGCGTTGCGGCTGTCTTACGAGCAGAGCGCCGGGGCGCGTGGGCGTGTTACATCCGACTGGGCATCCGTGGCACGACGTGTTAGTGGGTGGGCCGGGCCGGATGGCATTCGCAAAACCCGGGTCCGAGCTGGTTCGGCACGTGAGTGGCGCGACGTGCTGCCTTCACTCACTGCACTACGTGCGGCCTTCACCGTTGCAACCCAAGTGCAGGTAGCCGAGTGATTCTGTTAACCAATTTACACGTCCGGTCCGGGTGGGTCAGGCATGGGCTAAGCATCAGCTATCCAAGTTATAGCAACAAACCGTTATTGGCACTGCCCCGGTCCGGGTGGGTCAAGTGGTCTAAGTATTTTTACACATTAATAAATTAATATGCTATCAATACCATAGCTAACCCACTATACCCGCACACTTGCCAACTTGCAAAAATACCCGGACTACTTAGCCAACCCGGACCACGCCTTTATCCACGCCATTTCTTGCTATTAATTTTGACATTTATCTTGGACCATGCTTAGCCCACCCCGGACCACCCCCAATTCCGTTTTCTCAACCCGCACACAACGTGCACAAACCTGAAAGGCACCCCATGACACCCCACCACTACCTTTTTGACACCCCACAGGGGCAGTCAAAACTCAACGCCATTGGAGACCGTTTACGCGCGAACTTGGGCAAAAGCCGCGACCCCCTGGTGCGTGCGGCGGCATATTTTGAGAACTACCAAGAGCGATATGTAGAGCCCGGTCTGGAGAGGCTACATGGCCCTGACGGTGTCTACCACTTTAAAGACGCCGCGCTTTACATCCACTGGGCAGCATCCGAGTTTGTTGGAGCTGGCGAAGCACATAGCCGTCCAGAATCCCGCCGTCCTCTGGAGGCGCTGATGTATATCAGCAAGGGCTACGGAGGGCGCTACATGCCGGGTATGAAAGGCTTGCGCAGTGCTTTGGTCGAATCGGGTGCAACAGCACGGGGGCTTGAGGTTTTCGATGGCCAGTGCCAGGACTTTGCCGACACTTTCGAGACCCAACTACAGGCCGCTGGCATCGTCAATTCAAAAGGGCAAAACCCACAAGCTGTAGCTGATGTGATTGAGATGTTCGCCCAACAGTTGTACTGTGCATGTGATTGGATGGAGTCAACGCGCCAGCACTTCACGGCCCATGGTGTGCGACGTGACCTAGATGAAGCCCTAGAAAGGCTGCACAACCCGCCGGACTACGGCGACAAGCCACCCCGGCGGAAAAAGAAAAAGAGCTGGCGCTAACGTCACCTAAGTTTTTCGGCCATGCTGAATGGCGTGACAACCTGCACGACAGCGGGCAGAATGGAGATATGCAACCACAAGACCATCAGCAGCCCTCCGACATGAGACCGCCTATCGCGGAGATGCTTCGCGGGTTGGCAGCTATCGAGGAATCATCAGTTGCCCTGGAACAGATACGGCAGAGTATTGGTGCACCGTGCCTCGCTGCATTGTGCGAACAGGCTGAAACGGAGGGTAGGCAGGACGTCCACCAAGTCGATTTGAAATCGCGAAGTCTGCGACCGCCAATATGAAATCAAAGAAGCTGCACCATTTGAGATACCGACGTGCAATCAAGCAGTTTTAGCCGCAATGCCACAAACCACCTTCAATAGCGATCAGGTCGTTCCCCATGTTGTTCACGGTGGCGACGATGCGCCCGTCGGGAAATGCCCGACCCTTACCCACTTCGGCCGCCCCAATCGGAGTGTCCCGTACCTCGATGACGACCCGCCCCCCGAGACTCTTGGCAATATCATCCGCGACGAACTTGCCCACCTTGGTTTAAAACTGAGCAAGTGCGATGCCGCGCCACATGTGGCGCCAGCGGGCATTCCGAAGTGGTTGCGACGTGGCGGCACCGCCGGGCAGAATCAGGTTCTGGCGGCAGAAAACAAGTGCCTGACAGACAGGCAAATCCCCGTGTGTTTTGACAAGGTGAAGACGGTTGCCAGTCCAAAGCAGCTTGCGGCTCAGCTCCTCGATAAAGATGGATTCTTGCCCAGTCGCAACTTGGGTAGCGCAGTGACTGAAACAAAAGCTGCAGGACTGAATGCCATGATCAAAACCACCTTCAATAACGGGTTGATCATTCCCGCCTCTGTCCGCAACCACGGTGACATCCCTATTGCTGGTCCCGCCTGTTGGCACAACCCCCCCGCCAGCCGTCAAGCCCACACAGGCCAGATTCCGCACTACCTTAGGGCTGGTTACCGGACGGTGCCCCAGCGCATCAGCGGCTTTATCCGGGGGCTACTAGGGCGCCAGCGTTAACAGTCTGGCAGTTGTGGGCTGGCCTTGCGTGCGTAGTCTGCACGACGTTCGATCACTGTCGGGTGCGGGCGTAATCCCCGGGCAGCCAACCATGCAATCCTCGCGTCAATGGCCTGTACCGTTCTTTGGGCAGATTCTGGCGTATCTTCGTACTTCGCGCGATGGCGAATAAAGTCTTCAATTTCATCCGGTTCTGGCGTATCCATAGTGTCTAGCCGGTAGTGTTGCCGTTGCGAAAAGTGATGTTTGAGCTGATATGCGGCATGCAGAGTCTAGACTTTATATGCGCTATGTTGGGTATGACGTCAGTCAATGGCAGACAAGTATTCAGTAGCTGTGGCCGTCAACATTTCAAACTTTTTACCCCTATCTGGAAACCAAACAGTCAAATATTGATCGTTAATGTTCGAAATGGTACCGAGGCCAAGTTCAGTACCTTTTTTCTTATGCCTGACTCTTGTACCTTCCTGAAATAGCGAGGTGACAAATTCCGCCGTTAGTACCTCGTCGTCCATTCCTTCAACATCTGTTACATGAGGTGGTAATTCTGAACTGGAGTCGGATTGGTGTATTTCATATTTGGTGCCGATTTCCGAAACTTTGGCGACCCCAGCTTGGGATAGAAAACTCTCAGCGATTGCATGAGACATAACCTTTTTGGCCACCGCAACTAAATCTGACCCGAAGTTGATAACATCAGTTCCTATATAAGAGCATTTTTCAAAATCACCGATAAAACCAATTTCTATATCAACTAAAAACTGTTTGGCGACTCGCTGTGCGAGATCAATGAGATTGCCTCCAAACAGTTCAGCATCATCGTCGAAATTTGGAAAAATCATACTCTTAAGTAGCTCAACATCACCAATTTTTGGTTGGATAATCCAGTACATGCGATGAGCTGTTTGTTCAAAAAAGTATATTAAATCACTACCATAATTTTCGAGATCGTTAACAGTTACTAGACCACCTTGCTTGCCGGCCTGCATTACCGGGACGTAGCCGCATTTCGGTATGCCAAGATTGAGGCGAGCACTATTTTGCGTGTCAACAGGCAACCTATTATCAGAGTGTACCGACCGATCAGCAATGCTTGGAGCAGTTGACGTCAGCAGCTTTTCTATGGACAACTTATTTCGGGTCGCCACAAAAGCAGTGATTTTTTTCAACTGCTCTGATGTATTCTCAAATTCAGTGCATCGAGTGCCCGTACCTAAAGCAGTGAACGGTGGGGTCTCCACTTTGTTCATGGCACGCTCCGCCTGGTATTCAGCCGTCCTTTGCAAGTGTTTATTGGTTGTTTGATGCACAACCTGTGCCGCTCTGGCATCAAATGATTTCTTGATCAAGGCAGGTTTTACTATGTCAGTGACTTTTTTAATTGGAGGTTCTGAACCTTCTCGCTGTGTAAATTCGTTTACTTTAGAGTTATGTTTTTCATCCACCATACCTGAAAAAAGGCGTGAACGAAGCAATCTACTTAGGCGAGTATTTTCTGCCTGTGCCAGCAAACTTTCCTTTCCAACATTTTCAGGATTACTATTAACTTTCCATAGCATTGCAGGAGAAAATCCAAGTGAAAGAAATTCATCCCAATCATCATCGACCTTCTTTGATACCCATTCAATAAATTCTTTAAGAGCAAGTTGAACATTGCTACCATATACCACTATGTTACGTGACCTAGTGTTTTCTCCGGTAACTACTGCAAATCCAGGGTATTCTGGTACCGACTGAAGTATCAGCTTTAAACCTGCGACATTCATTGGATCGCACAGTTGGTTTTTGTAGAGTCGGCGACTTTGTCCCTTTGTTACATCGGTCTTCGTAATGCTTACCAGAGGTTGTGCAATTTGCGAACTCACCGGAACCAAGCTTGGTGTCATCGACAAAGGTACCACACCCCTAACTGCCAATATTTCCTTGTCACGTTGAGAGATACACGATTGATATGCTATTGATTTCTTTTTGTAGTCTTCATACCATCCTCTTCCAAAAAACGCCAAAATCGCTCCACAAATGGCTGACCAGATGAAATGACTACCATCATTCATTCGAGGACTCAGGTTTTCAAATAAAATCCAAACTCCAGTGTGGCAACCTAGCCACCAGAATAAAAAGTTTCCAGAAGATGTCAATGACTTTAGCTTATCATCGTATCTATTTTTAATCTCTATCTCATTGTTGCGTATACTTTTTTCTACAGCTTCAGCTTCCTTTTTTTTGACATTTTCCGTTTCAATATATTGTTTTTTGTTTGTAGCAGTTATTCGTGTCTCTTCAGCAGTTCGGGTGGTATTAGCACCATTGTTCCGCCAGGTTTCATAATCTTCTGAATTCTTGTTGCTTATGTGTGGAAGATTTGTTTTTTGTAGTCGATTTTTTGATTTTGAAATTAAATTGGATTTACCTGACGGTGAAATCACCCCTAACTGAATTAACTCAAAATAGCAATTCATACATGCAATAGTATCTATCATTGCGTCATGAGCGCCACTAAAACCGTGTTTGAAAAGTTTATAATGCAGTTCAGCAAGTGCGGGACGTTTGAAACCCTCTCTGCCATTTAGCTTGGGTAATCGACACCAGTTAATTGTCGAAATCATTGTGCAGATTCGAAGGTGATTTTGAAATGGAAAGCTTAGACCGGCGGAGTCATAGTCGTGCTCCAAAATTCCGAGGTCAAACTGCAGGTTGTGAGCAACGACTGTGCTTGCTCTAGCAGCGTCTTTAGCCAACATTGTTAATACTTGCGCGCGAGGTCTACCTTCTTTCGACGCGATCGTGTCATTGATTCCATGAATAGAAGCGACGCGAGCAGGGATAGAAAAACCTTCCGGTTTGACGATGTGGCACTGCTTTGAATACACTTGTCCGGTTCTGTCGCAGAGTATCCACGCCACTTGAACGATATGATCTTGAAAACGACTTAGGCCAGTAGTTTCAGTATCTAAGAACAGAAGCATATACGCATCGCCAATGAAATATCTATTTGGCGGAATTGTTTAGAGTTTTAGAGTGCGCCCTTCGGAGCGAACATCCAGATGTTACGTAGCTTGTCCTGTTCCTCTGGGGTCAGCGCTCTGACCTGAGACAGTGCTGTCAGCGATACCCATTCCGCTTGAAGCTCAGCGAACCGAATATTCCATGCTCGTTCCGCAGCCGCCTCACGGGTTGCCGCTGCGTCCAGCTTCGCCTCGACTTCCGCTTTTTGGAACAGATTTACCGCGTGCCGCAGCTCCGCCGATATTGTCTTGCCCTCCTCCAGATCCTCCAGTGCCAGAAGAATTTGATCCCTCGTTGGTTTGATCATTGGTCTCCCTTTTCGCCCATACAAAGCACCATATCAATGTCGCGTACCTAGCATATTGCTATCTATAGACACGTGTCTAAAGTGTACTGCGAAGCGACAGTAGTGGGCTCATGCGGCCCAGTAAAAACCAAGCACTTATCAACGCGCTCGCCACGGAAATCAAACTCCGCCGCCGTGAACTTGGTTTTTCACAGGAAGACTTGGCTGGTCACTGTCAGCTGGACCGACCGTACATCTCGCTGATCGAGGTGGGCCGCAAGCAACCGACTTTGAGCGTTTTGCTTCGCTTGGCGGAAGGTTTGCAGTATTCGCTGGCGGAATTCATGGGTTTGGTGCAAGACAGATACCTGCTTGAACGGGACTTGCTCAAATAGATCAAGCTACCGCAGCACTGGCACCACCGATGCGCCGGGCCCGGGTCTCCAGGGTTTGGCCTAGAGTTTGTTTGGCTTGGGCTGTGGTGGCCTTGGCAGCAGGGCTAATAACTATTGCTGGAGTTACAGCGCCTGGATTGCCGTTGGCGCTCGGCGCAACAACCGGGGCTGGATAATTTCCTTTGTCAGCAACGTATTCATCAAGGAGGCGCACGAGTTCCTCTTGGAGCGGGATAAGCTCCATTTGCGACGCTGCAGCATTGTGCTTGACGGCGCGGTCATGTGCGGCCATAAGGGCGTCATACTTTTCCTTGTAAGCCTTCGGCAACCCGAACAGGCTGGTTAGTGTATCTATAAATTTATGCCACAACGCCAAACCCACTACGCTTTAGGTGCCTTACAGCTTGGACCGCAATCCAATCGTGGAGCTGTGGATTTTTCGCCACCACCCCCTCAAAAAACTCATGCCCGAGGATAGACAGGAGCTGGACATTGGCATCGGTGTTAACGTATATGACGTTTGGGTCGGACTTGGGTATGATGAACCCGTTAAAAAACGAGGGGGATTGTCCTTCGG
>JAIFNF010000054.1 GCA_020047885.1 Gammaproteobacteria bacterium
GATGCATCCACACCTCGCCGGTCTCTGGATTGAAATGCTCAACACTGCCGCCCGGATAAGTGACTTCGTAGGGACTCATCGTCGCATCGCCGACCAGGATCAGCTTGTAATCCGGGCCGAAGGTGCGCAATACCGTGAGCGTGTCGATCTTCTCGGTATAGCGGCGGCGGTTATCCTTCCACACGCCTTCGTAAACCATGTTGTGGAAATAGAAGTATTCCAGATGTTTGAACTCGCCGCGTGCGGCTGAGAACAGTTCTTCACACGCCTGGATGTGATCATCCATAGAACCGCCGACGTCCAGAAACAGCAGCACCTTCACCGCATTGTGCCGCTCCGGGACCATTTTCAAATCGAGATAACCCGCGTTACGGGCGGTTGAGCGGATGGTGTCATCGAGGTCGAGTTCCTGAGCGGCGCCTTCCCGGGCGAAGCGGCGCAACCGGCGCAACGCGATTTTGATATTGCGGGTGCCCAATTCCACGGTGTCATCGAGATTGCGAAACTCCCGGCGATCCCAGACTTTCACCGCCCGGCGATGGCGCGAGGCATCCTGCCCGATGCGAATGCCTTCCGGGTTATAGCCGTAAGCGCCGAAGGGTGACGTGCCGGCGGTGCCGATCCATTTATTGCCGCCCTGATGACGCTCTTCCTGTTCCGCCATTCGCTGGGCGAACGTTTCCATCAATTTTTCCCAGCCGCCCAGTGATTCAATGAGCGCCTTGTCCTCATCACTCAAGGTCAATTCCGCCAGCCGATGCAACCATTCCAGCGGCACGGTTCCGCCGACCTGTTCGTCAAACAGCGTCTTGAGACCCTTGAAGTGCGAGCCAAAAACCTGATCAAAACGGTCGTAATGGCGCTCGTCCTTAACCAGTGCGGCTCGCGACAGGTAATAGAACTCCTCGACGCTGTGAGCTGTGACGCGCTGATTCAGTGCTTCTAGCAGGGTCAGAAATTCGGTCAGCGTGACCGGAATACTGGCCTGGCGCAGTTTGGAGAAGAAGTCGGTCATCATCAGCTTAATCCAGGAAATGGCAGCGTTTAGGTGCCGATCGTCGGGTCAATGCCCAGGGCGCGCAGTTGTTCCGCGAGGCGTTCAGCACGTTGGCGTTCCTGATCCGCCTGTTGCTGGGCGGCCTCGGCGCGTTGGCGTTCCTGATCCGCCTGTTGCTGGGCGACCTCGGCGCGTTGATGTTCACGGTCAGCGCGTTGGCGTTCCTGATCGGCGCGTTGCTCGATTTCGACAAAGGTTTCAAAGCGGCGACCATCCGGGCGGTACAACACCAGGTCATCGCCAGTCAAGGTGAAGCGAATGCCTAGGCGGGGACTGACCCACCCCGCCATGCGCTCAATCGGTTGTAGCCGGTCGTCCCAGCGTTGCCAGCCCTTGAGGGTCCCCCGATCCGGATCATATTCGTAGTACTCTTCTACGCCATACCGCTCGTAGAAACCGAGTTTGCGCTGCATCTCACGCGGGGTGTTGCCGGGCGACAGAACCTCGAAAGCGACTTGCGGGGGAATGCCGGCTTCGCAGTGCTGGATATAGGATCCACGATGGCCGAGGGGACGGCCAAATACCACCATGGCGTCCGGTGCGGCGCGGATGGTGGGTTTACCCTCGACCGGATACCAAAGCAAATCACCGGCGACGAAGACATCCGGGCGGTGGGCGAACAGCGCCGCCAGGCCGCCCTCAATCATGACGATGTACTCAAACTGCCGGGTATTATCCGCCATGGGTTTACCGTCGCTGTCCGGGTAGGTGATCGGCTTCATCGAGGCCGGGGGTCGAAGGCGGGGGCGGGGAGCAGCAGCCGGGGTGATTAGGGCGGGGGTGGTCATATCAGCCTCCATCAAGCACAGCAAAATGATGCATCGTCAGAGGACGCTTCAATCTTTCTTGCGCCTGGACATAAACAGCAGGCGCTCAAACAGATGCACATCCTGCTCGTTTTTCAGCAAGGCCCCGTACATCGGTGGAATGGCCTTGCGTGAATCGCCGCTGCGTAGCGCCTCGGGCGGGATGTCCTCGGCCACCAGCAGCTTGATCCAGTCGAGCAATTCCGACGTCGACGGCCGCTTCTTCAGCCCTGGCACTTCACGGATCTCGAAAAACGATTCGAGGGCTTCACTCAGCAGTCGTTTCTTCAAATCCGGGTAATGCACCCGCACGATCCGCTCCATGGTGTCCTTGTCCGGGAAGCGGATGTAGTGGAAGAAACAGCGGCGCAGGAACGCATCCGGCAGTTCTTTCTCGTTATTGCTGGTGATAATGATGATCGGGCGATTTCGGGCTTTGATGGTTTCCCGGGTCTCATAGACGTAGAACTCCATGCGGTCGAGTTCCAGCAACAGGTCATTGGGGAACTCGATATCCGCCTTGTCGATCTCGTCGATCAGCAACACCGGCTGGACATCAGCGGTAAAGGCTTCCCACAGTTTGCCCTTGACGATGTAATTGCCGATGTCGTGCACCCGCGCTTCGCCGAGCTGCGAATCGCGCAACCGGGATACCGCGTCATACTCGTACAGGCCTTGCTGGGCCTTGATTGTGGACTTGATATGCCACTGGATGAACGGCCGATCCAGGGCGTTGGCGACCTCTTCGGCCAACTGGGTTTTGCCGGTGCCCGGCTCGCCCTTGACCAGCAAGGGGCGACCCAGGGTGACAGCAGCGTTCACCGCCACCATCAGATCGTCAGTGGCCACGTAGCGTTCAGTACCACGAAAACGGGATTCAGACATTCGCGATTTCCTTCAGGACAAGCAGTGATCAGAATCTATAGTGCTGTAGATTATAAAAAAAGTATTTATTATTCTTTATGATTGGCTATGGGGTCTGCTATTGTTACTGAATAATCGGTTTGCAATTTGTTCAGTTTAGCAGACCGGCGCGGCTGCCGCATTCACCCTGCACGGAGAAGACGACGATGAGAGCGAACACGATTCTGGAAACGATTGGCAACACCCCGCATGTCCGCATCAATCGGCTGTTTGCCGACCGCAAGGTTGAGGTCTGGATGAAGCTGGAGCGGGCGAATCCCGGCGGCAGTATCAAGGATCGCATCGGGCTGGCGATGATCGAGGACGCCGAGCAGCGTGGTGTGCTCAAGCCGGGGGTCACCATTATTGAACCGACCTCCGGTAATACCGGCATTGGTCTGGCGATGGTGGCTGCCGCTAAAGGCTATAGGCTGATCCTGACCATGCCCGAATCCATGTCGCTGGAGCGGCGGCGCTATCTGGCGGCGCTGGGGGCAGAACTGGTGCTGACGCCGAAGGAAAAGGGGATGCCGGGTGCGATTGAGAAGGCGCAGGAATTATTGGAGAGCACGCCGAATGCCTGGATGCCGCAGCAGTTTGAGAATGCGGCCAATCCCGAAATCCATCGCCGCACGACGGCCCGGGAAATTCTGGCGGATTTCCCCGACGGGCTGGATTATATGATCACCGGCGTGGGTACCGGCGGCCATATCACCGGCTGCGCCATCGCTTTGAAGGAGAAATTCCCGCATCTGAAAGCGCTGGCGGTGGAACCGGCTGCTTCCCCGGTATTGAGCGGGGGTCAACGTGGCCCGCATCCGATTCAGGGCATCGGCGCGGGTTTTGTGCCTGCCGTGCTGAATACCGACCTGCTGGACGGGGTTATTGCCGTCAGCCAGGAGAACGCTTTTAAATATGCAGTGCGCTGCGTCAAGGAGGAAGGCATTTTTATCGGCATTTCTTCCGGCGCATCGCTGGCGGCAGTGGCGCAGAAATTGCCGGAAATCCCCGACGGCAGCCGGATTCTGACCTTCTGCTACGATACCGGCGAGCGTTATCTGTCCGTGGCCGGACTGTTTGATTAAGGCGGCAACGGGTTCATCACGTTGGCTCACGTTCCTTCCACTCTGGAGATAATCCGTGTTCTCCAACTTTCTGAAAAAAGACCCGAAAAAGCCCCTAGTGGAGCCAACTACCCAGGCTGAAGTTCGGGTGCTGTTTGTCTGTATGGGCAATATCTGTCGGTCACCGGTGGCGGAGGGGGTCTTTCGGCGCGTGCTGGAAGGTGCCGGGTTGTCTGAAAAAGTCTATGTGGATTCCGCCGGCACGCATTCCTATCACATCGGCGCACCGCCGGATACCCGCAGTCAGGCAACGGCTCTGCGCCGGGGTCTAGATTTAAGCCGTCTACGCGCCCGACGGGTGACGGTAGCGGATTTTGCCGAATTTGATTATTTGCTAGCGATGGATCGGGACAATCTCGGGGATTTGCTGGAGCTGTGTCAGGACAGCACCCTGTGGAACCGTGTTCAACTCGTGCTGGATTTTGCGCCGCACCTGCCGGAACGGGAGGTACCCGATCCTTATTACGGCGGAGCGGATGGTTTTGATCGGGTGATGGATCTGGTTGAAGAAGCGGCTCAGGGCTTGTTGGCGTATCTGCGCGAGCGGCATCGCTGGTAACGGTTAGCGCCCCTCTCCCATTGCAGAAGAGGGGTTGAGGGTGAGAAGTGTTATTGCGGCGGGTCGAGGAACCGTTCGGGATCGGCATCCTGCTGTTCTACAGGAGCCTGTTTCGTCGATTCTGCCGGTTCCAGCGGCTCCACTAGCGGTTCCGCGGTAGCAGGCGCTTCATTGGCTGGAACGCTGTCCTCGACTACTTCGGCTACTTCGGCTACCTCAACCGGGGCTTCCTCAACAGCCGGTTCCACGACTGCTGGTTCTAGCACCATCGGCGTCTCCTCAATGGACACGTCTTCAACCGCCGGTTCCACGACCGTCACTTCTGGCGCAACCGATAGCTCGCTGACCACGGGTTCTACAACGATGGCTTCGGGTTCACTGACGCCAGGCGCAGAGATTGCCACTTCATGAAGCGCCGGTTCGACCCATTCAAGCGTTTCAGTCGGTGGCGCCGGGATCTCGGTCCATGCCTCAGTCTCTCCTTCAGCTTCAGCGACGGGTGGAATGGGCGTTGCCACCACCGGCGGCGGCGCCACCTCCCGCTCGTCGTCAACGACCGGGTATTCCAGCCGGGGCGGTGGCGGTACGGGTAATTCGTCAGCCGACTCCACCGCAACTGCCGGCGCAACTTCTGGCATAACGTCTGGCACGGTGGTGGCGGAGGCTTTAGACGCGGCTTCAGCGGCCGCCGCCGCCAGAATCTCGCGAGGCAGGCGCGGGCGGCCACTGCGAATCCGGCGTTGCGGCACGGCCGCATGGGGCGCCGTCGCAGGCATCGGTGTTGGGGGCGTTGGCGTGGCGACTTCAGCGGGTACTTCAACCGGCAGTTCAGCGCGAACGACCTCGGATTCTGCCACCGCTTCTGCTTCAGTCCCGGGCTGATTAGTTGCCTCGCCACGCCGCCGCCGCCGCCCTCCACGCCGACCACGCCGGTTACGATTGTTGCCGTCCTCATCGGTTTCAGCGGCGGCCGCCGTTTCCTCCAGAGCCTCATCGGCACGGGTCACGATCGGTTCAAACGTTTTTGGCAATTCCGGTAACCCGGTTTCTACTGGCGTCGGCGGGAGGGCAGCGACTGGAGCCACTGTGGGTTTGGCCGTGGGCGTTGCCACCGCCGGTTCTATCTCAGGTCGCCGCCCTGGTCGTTCACGACGTTGCCGTTCAGGTTTGGGGGGCCGATTGCTGGGCCGCGCCGGACGCTCTTCTTTGGGCGATGGCAGTTCTTGCGGTGGCTGTCCAAACAGATTGCCCCACAACCACCGGAAAAAGCTGTGATCCGCCTCGGGCTTGACGGCGGGCACTGGCGGCGGCGGCGGTACCGGGGTCGTGGGCGCGACGCCCTTGACCGCCGGCTCCTCGCCGAGATCGCGGATCGTGGCGCTGGCGGGCGACTCGTACTGTTCCTCGTAATCTTCAGCCAGGTTATACGACAGCCGCTGGGCTTCCGACAGATCTTCAACCCGCAACCGACTGAGCTTGTAGTGCGGGGTATCCAGCGATTCGTTGGGAATCAGCAGGACGCCGACCTTCAGGCGCTGTTCAATGACGCGAATGGCATCACGCTTTTCGTTGAGCAGGAAGGTGGCGACTTTAACCGGCAGTTGCACGACGACCCGTCCGGTCTTGTCCTTCATCGCTTCTTCTTGGATCAAGCGCAGAACGCTCAAAGCCAGTGATTCGACATTACGGATGGTGCCCTGACCGTTGCAGCGCGGGCAGATGACATGGCTGGCTTCATCCAGCGACGGACGCAGCCGTTGCCGGGACATTTCCAGCAGGCCAAATCGGGAAATTCGCCCCACTTGCACCCGGGCGCGATCCACTTTCAACGCATCGCGCAGCCGGTTTTCGACCTCGCGCTGGTTGCGGGCGATGCCCATGTCAATGAAGTCAATAACGATCAATCCGCCCAAATCGCGCAGGCGCATCTGCCGGGCAATTTCATCTGCCGCCTCCAGATTGGTGGTCAGCGCGGTTTCTTCAATGTCACTGCCCTTGGTCGCGCGCGCCGAGTTGATATCGACCGACACCATCGCTTCGGTGTAGTCGATGACGATCGCGCCGCCAGAGGGCAGATTGACCTCACGCTGGTAGGCGGTCTCAATCTGTGATTCGATCTGAAAGCGGGTGAAGAGGGGGATATTGTCCTGATATTGCTTGAGCTTGCTCAGGTTATGCGGCATCACCTGCTGCACAAATTCCTGCGCTTGCCGGTAGACTGCCGGGTTGTCGATGACGATTTCCCCGACATCGGCGCGCAAGTAGTCGCGCAGGGCGCGGATGATGATGTTGCTTTCCTGGTAGATCAGGAACGGCGCTCGCTTTTGCGAGGAAGCGGTTTCAATGGCTCGCCACAGGTTCAGCAGATAGTCCAGATCCCATTGCAACTCTTCCTGCGAGCGACCTACGCCGGCGGTGCGCACGATCAGCCCCATCCCGTCGGGAATGTTGAGGCTGCTCATGATCTCGCGGATTTCCTGACGGTCCTCGCCTTCGATGCGCCGGGATACGCCGCCCGCACGGGGATTATTGGGCATCAGCACCAGGTAACGGCCGGCCAGGCTGATGAAGGTGGTGAGCGCTGCGCCTTTATTGCCGCGTTCCTCCTTCTCCACCTGAACCACGATGTCCTGGCCTTCCCGCATGGCTTCGCGAATACTCGGACGCCCGCCTTCAGTGGCATGGGGATCGAAGTTGCTGCGGTTGATTTCC
>JAIFNF010000323.1 GCA_020047885.1 Gammaproteobacteria bacterium
CGCACCCTGGATAACCGGATTGATGGCGTCGTGCTAACGCTGGTCGAGATTAGCGAATGGAAACGCCTGGAAGAAGAATTGCAGCAGGTGCGGCAGGAGTTGAGCGCCCAGCGGGCGGATCAGGCGGGTGGGGCGTAAGGGATTACAGGGATCATTCAGGCCATTGGGAGTGTGGACTTGATTTTTGATGTAGTGCAACATAATGGGGTTTCTGTCTGCATCCAAATGAGTTAGTTACATACCGCCACCGGAGGGTACTATGAAAAAAAATTTGATCCTGCCCATGGACAGTGTTGAATTGCGCTGCCTTGCTGAAGCAAAACTCCAGGAAACCGCGAATGACCAGAACCCGCCGCCACTGCCCAATACCGCCGAAGCCCTGCGGCTGGTGCATGAACTGCAAGTTCATCAGGTAGAACTGGATCTGCAAAATCAGGCGCTGCATGAGCTGTACGAGCAACTCGAACAAAAGTTGGATCGCTACGCCAGGATTTGCGACGTAGCGCCCGTTGGGTCTGCCGACCTGATCGCCCGCTTGCAACAAGCGATGGCTCAAACGCTGGGCAGTCAGCAATGGCTGATGGTGGGGCATCTCAGTCTCGACACGTTCAAAGCCATTAGTGACGCTTGGGGAGCTGCGCAGGGCGACCGAGTGCTGACCGGCGTTATGTTGCGCCTCAAGAGTTGTATCAACGCCAGCGATACCGTGGCGTGGCTGGGCGGTGATGAGTTCGCGCTGTTGCTGGGTGATGCGTATAGCCTTGATGAATGTGAACGTCTGCTCCAACGCCTCCTCACCATCCTGCAAATCCCGTTTCCGCTGGACTTCGGCGGAACCGTTCAGATCAGCGCCAGTCTGGGCGTGACCCGTTACCCCGATGATGATGCCGCGCCGGAGGTGTTGCTGGACCATGCGAATCAGGCTCTGCGCCAGGCAAAACAGGCGGGCGGCGGGCGTTATCACTGGTTTGGCCAAAATCCCCCCTGACCCCCCTTTGCCAAAGGGGGGAACTGCAAGGAAATCAATCTGATGATCCCGACCCCATTCCCCGGTGCGCGACGACGGGCGGTCTGGCTGAGTCTGCTGGTGTGGCTGGCCCCGTGGTCGGGGGCGATGGCCCTCGAAAAAGTGGTGCTGCAACTGCGCTGGGATCATCAATTTCAATTCGCCGGTTACTACGCGGCGCAGTGGCAGGGGTATTACGCCGAGGCGGGCTTTGATGTCGACATCCGCACCGGAGTGACGCCGGAAGGAAAACTCATCAGCCCGACTGAGGAAGTCGCCAAGGGTCGCGCCGATTTCGGGATCGGCGCAGCGGATATTCTGATCGCCCGCGATCAAGGTCAGCCCCTGGTGGTGCTGGCGTCGATTTTCCAGCACAGCGCCGTCGAGTTCTATGCCAAGGCCAGCACCCCGATGGAGTCGCCAGCGGACTTGTTGAAGTTGCGGGTCGCCCGCCTGATGAACGATCTGACTGATATCGAACTCCAGGCGATGGTGCGGGCCGAGGGTTTGGATCCGGGGAAAATCGCGCCTTATCCCCGAGAGACGGGGATGAAGGCATGGCTCGCGGATGAGGTGCAGGTGATTCCCGGTTACCGATTCGGACGGCCCTATGCGCTCCAGCAGCAAGGTATCTCTTTCAAAACCCTGCGCCCAAGTAGCTACGGGGTCGATTTCTACGGCGACTCGCTATTTACCCATGCGCGGTGGGTGGAGCACGACCACGGCGAGCTTCACCGGTTTATCGAAGCCACCCGGCAGGGCTGGCGCTATGCCCTGGATCATCCGGAAGAGATCGCGGATCGCATCGCGCAAGACCTGCCCCGACACATTCCCTTCGTAGAGGGGAACGCGCAGGACTTGAACCGGTTTCAGATCGCTGGCGTCGTTCAGTTGATCCAGCATGATCTGGTGGACATCGGCCATGTTAATCCCCATCGCTGGCGGCGCATGGCCAATTTTCTGCATGAACTGGGGATCATCAAAGCCACGCTGAATCTGGAGGGCCTGATCTTTGATCCGGTTGCCACCGAAGAAGTGCACCAGCAACGCCATAAGCGCTGGCGAAACATCTTCCTGTTGGTGATCACCACCGGGGTGTTTGTGGTGCTCTGGAACTTTGTGCTCCGGCGCGCCCTGGCGCGGAAAACCCGCCATTTGCAGAAGGCCAACCAGCAACTCCAAGCGAGCGAAGCCAAACTCCAGGCCATTTTTCAGTCGCTGACCGAGGGGATCGTGTTCCTGAATTCGCAGGGCCAGGTGGAGAACGCTAATCAGGCGGCCTATACCCTCTATAACGAAACGCCGGAAGAAACCGCCGATGCGCCAGGCGGTTCGGAGTGGCAAATTATCCGGCCCGATGGTTCGCCCTTTGCGCTGGAGGAGCATCCGGCGTTGTTGGCGCTGCGCACGGGGCAGCCGGTGCAGGGTATTGAAATGGGTATCCCGACCCTGGAGGGGGAGTGGCGCTGGCTATGGGTCAACGCCCAGACGGTCCATGACCCCCAGGGCCTGCTCCTCGGCGCAGTAGCGTCGTTCGTCGATATCTCCGAACACAAGCAAGTCGAACAGCAACTGTTCGCCACTCATACGCGGCTCCAGACCTTGCTGGAAGCGCTTCCGGCCGGTGTCTGTTTCTCGGAAGATGCCAGTTGCGAGCGCATTACCGGTAACGCCATGATGCGGATGCTGTACGAAACAACCGCTGATGAAAATATATCCGCTTCGTCGATGGAGCCTACCGCTATCGGTCGCCAGGTCCGCTATTTCCAACAAGGACGCGAACTGAGCGCGGACGAGCTGCCGTTGCAACGAGCGGTCGCTGAAGGCCGACTGATTCCGCCGATGGAAATAGACGTGTGGTTGCCCAGTGGCCGTCACTGGATCGCCGAGGGCGTCGCCGCCCCGCTGCGCGATGCCCAAGGTCAGATCATAGGTGGTCTTGCCGTCGTGCTGGATATTACCGCCCGCAAGTACGCGGAACAGCAGTTGCTGATCAGTGAAGCGCGTTATGCGCGAGCGGTGCGCGGGACCAGCGATGGGGTCTGGGACTGGGATTTGCAGACGGGCAAAGGCTATCTCTCGCCGCGTTACAAGGCGTTGCTCGGTTATGCCGAAGAGGAGCTGGACGATGACCTGGAATGGTTCGAAGACCGGATTCATCCCGACGACTTGCCGAGGGTGCTGACTGCCGAGCAGGCGCATCTGGAGCGTCGTGAACCCTACGATGTTGATTACCGCCTGCGGACCCGAACCGGTGAGTATCGCTGGTTCCGCTCGCGTGGTCAGGCAGAATGGGACGCGGAAGGCAACGCCGTGAGCATGGCAGGCGCGATTACCGACATCACCGAGCAGAAGTACTACGAGCAGGAACTGGAGAAAGCCCGGATGGCGGCGGAGATCGCCAATCAGGCCAAGAGCGAGTTTCTGGCGCACATGAGCCACGAGATCCGCACCCCGATGAACGCCGTACTGGGCCTGGCGCAACTGCTGAACCGTGAACCGCTGAATGATCATCAACACAGCCTGGTGGAGCGCCTCTACGATGCGGGTCAGTCGTTGCTGGTCATCATCAATGACATTCTCAATCTCTCCAAGATTGAAGCCGGTTACCTGCGCCTCGAACTCCGGCCTTTCCACCTGAGCAGCCTGGTCGCCAAGCTCGACGGCATGATGAATTCAGCGGCCCAGACCAAGGGCCTGACGCTGCGCATCGTGACCCCGTCCATGCCACTGGGACCGCTGCTGGGCGATATGTTGCGGATTGAACAGGTGCTGATCAATCTGCTGGGTAACGCGATCAAGTTCACCGAACGGGGGGAGGTCGTTCTTCAGATCCAAATCCAGAAAGCCGACCTGACCGCCGTATGGCTGCATTTTGTAGTAGGGGACACCGGGATCGGCATTGCCGCCGAGGCGTTGCACCGGTTGTTCACGCCCTTCACCCAGGCCAATGCGGCCATCACCCGCAGCTTTGGCGGCACCGGACTCGGCCTGGCCATTTGCAAGCGTCTGGTGGAACTGATGGGCGGAGAGATCGGCGTGGAGAGCCAGGTCGGTCAGGGGAGCACCTTCTGGTTCGAATTGCCCCTGCGGCGGGCGGTGGACAGTGCGCCGACCCCGTTCGTGGCGCCTCCTGGGCCGCCGTCGTGCGAGCCACGCCTGACTGGCAAGCGGGTGCTCATGGCCGACGATAGTGTGATTAACCGGCAGATTGTTGCAGAGACGCTGGTGTGGGAAGGCGCGACCGTGACCCAGGTCAGCGACGGTCAACAGGCGCTGGAACAACTCCAGGCCGCGCCGGACGGCTTCGACATCGTGCTGATGGATATTCAGATGCCGGTGATGGATGGCCTGACCGCGATGCAGCGGATCCGTCATGATCTGAGCCTGACCGATTTGCCCATTCTGGCCTGCACCGCCAGTGTGCTGCCTGACCAACAAGCAGCGGCGCGTGCGGCAGGCGCTGACGAGGTATTGGTCAAGCCGCTCGATCTGGAGGAACTGGCCGTCCAGTTATTGAAATGGGTGAAGCCGCATTCGCCGGTAGCCGTCGTCGAGTCGCCGCCTGGGGAACCGGTAGCCACTGACGAATTCCCCGACCTTCCCGGCATTGATCAGGCTCGCGTTACCCGGAGTCTGGGCAAACACCAGACATTTTTTCTGGCCTTGCTGAATGAGATGACGGATCAGTTTGCCGATACGGCTGAACAGACCCGGCAGGATCTGGCTGAGGGTCAGCGGGAGGCTGCTGCGCAACGGCTACATCGCTTGCGCGGCAACGTCGGGATGCTGGGCGCCCAGGAACTCGTGGAATTAACGGGAGAACTGGAGGGAGCCATTCTGCGCGGCGAGACCGAACTGGAAGGATCGCTTGCAGCGCTGGGCGAGCAGCTTGCTGCCCTGATCGCCGCCAGCCGGAGTTTTTACTCGCTGGCTCTGAAGTGAGTCAGGAATCCCCGTCCTTCCTTTTGTTGTCGCCATTATTGATGATTTTAAATAAATATCAAATTTATACAGGGCTATTATTGTCGTTGCCGAAATCCGGTATTTTTCATCAGCGCATGATCTAGCGGCGCAGATAAGCCAATTCCCTGGGCAAGTGCACGTTATTGCCGAAGTTGTCTTCACCGTAGCCTGACCGGGCCAGCAGATCGAGGTCGCTTAATACCCGCTTGTCGCCGGTGAACGTGATGCGCAAATCCGTATGAATGTCGATTTGGCCGGTGGCCAGCAACCGGGCGATCTCGGTGGTCACCTTTTCCAGCAAAATGCCGTCCTGACTGAACGCCTCGGACAGATTGAGCGGTTGCTGATAAATGATGACTTTGCCTTGTTCAGCCAGTTTGAGAATGACCTCCAGAACAGCGGCTCGGATCTGGTGAGCGTCGCCAGGTTCGTCGGGCGACAAGGGCAGATGGCTAATTTCCGCCGCCAGCCAGCGCCGTTTGCCGGCGTTGATCCGTTCGTTAGCCCGAAAAATCTCCATGGGCGAACTGGCGTCGTAGCATTGGTCATCCAGTTCCATGGTGATCGGACTGCCATAGTGCTGGGCAATTTTGGCGATCAGCGTGGCGGGTCGGACATGAAAGCCGCGATACGAGGGCACCGGCGCTTGGATTTTGCTGACCTCGGCGTAATGCTTGAGCATGGCCAAGCATAAGCAGCGACCCTCGCGCAAGTAATAACCGGCATAGGCGATGGCGTAGTTCATCAGCAATGGCATCAGAGCCGTGGCCGAAATCACCGGATTGCGACGCAGCGAAGCATCGCCGGTTTTGGTATTCAGATGCCGTTCGTAATAATGAACCAGGTGCGTGGCGATTTCGAGCAGGTGGTAGACGATGCTGATATGGCCGCGCAGGATGGGTAAATCGGTGTCCAGCGATTCCACTTCAGTTTCAGCGACATGGGTGTCATAAAGCGCCTGAAGGCTGTGAAACCGGACTTTCAGATGGCGCAGCGTATCTTCGCTGATGGGATCGGGAAAGCAACTGTGATATTGGCTGGGTTTGACCCAGTCGGCGATATGCAGCAACTCGCTTTTCGAAGCCAGATTCAAATACGCCGTTGCCGCGTAAATGACCGTATCCGCCGCACTGCTGACCTTGCGGACCGCCCGGTCGCGGGGCAGGCGACCCGGCGGCAACGGCTCCTGATAGCGGGCTTCGTCGTGATCGCTGGCGGGGAGTGGTAAATGCAGATGGTCAGCTTGCCCGATCAGGCCATTCGCGGCCTTGATCAGGATAACGTGGGTAAATTCCAGCGCCTGCGCGGTCGCCAGGGCAAAGTCCGGTGTGGCCGGGGGCAAGCGGTAGGAGGGCAGGGCATGCTGGATATGCAGCACTTGGTAGGCAACGTCGGCGAAGAGCTTGAGCGTCGCCGTCAATGACCGGAACCGCGACCAGTGGCGGTTGTTGCGTGCGCCGTAGGCGTCGAGAAATTCTTCGATCTGTAGTGTGTGGGACAGCAGATCAGCCACCATGGGGCGATTGAACGGGAGTTGCGCTGGATGCGGCCCTGATAGCCGTTGGGCCAATTGCAGTAAATGGTGGGCGCGACCCGCCGCCAGGGCGCTGAAACGGTCGTAATCGATAAGGGGGAGATGTTCAGAGGGGGCCACGTCGTCGATATCCGTTGCGAAAAAAAATCATAGTCACGTCACAAGATTTTATAGTCTCATAACGTCGGGGTCACGGTCATCCAGCGCGTGACAGTTAAGCGAAGTCTTTTTTACCTTCTTATATCATCATCTCATTTCAGATCGCCCGGAACAAATCCTTATCGTAGAATCATTGACATCCACAAAAGATAAGCTTTACTTTCCAAGTCGGCTCACACACTGCCCGACCAGCGGCAGGCGCGAGTCGGAAGTCTCAGCGAACCGGCCAGGACTGGCCCATTTCAAACGCAGCAATCCTGCATTACCACATCTAATGAGGAATAATTATGGCTCTCCAAGAAGTCGTCATCGTCAGCGCCGCCCGCACGGCCATTGGCAAATTCATGGGTACGCTCAAGGACGTCTCCGCGCGCGACCTGGCCATTACCGCCGCCAAGGCGGCTATTGAGCGGTCTGGCGTTCCGGCTGATCAAATTGACGAAATCTGCATGGGACAGCTCTATCTGGGCATGCAGGGTTCACTGCCGGCGC
>JAIFNF010000219.1 GCA_020047885.1 Gammaproteobacteria bacterium
AGCCGTGCGTTCCGAGATAGTATGCCTAGAATATGAGATGCGTCGTCACTCTGTAGGGAAATTCGTACTGTAATGCCTATTTTTATCCCCTTGCCGGATCCGCTCGCCAGCCTCTATGTCGACCGGTTCACCGACCGCCGTCATCTATGGCGGGTATTCCGCGCCACCAATATCTACCGTTTGGTATTGGCATCGCTGTTGTTGGCGGCTTTTGCGCTGGATGAACAGAGCCGGTTGTTTGGTAAGCAAGATCCGCGGCTGTTTCTGGGCGCGTCGCTGGCCTATCTGATCCTGTCCGTCGTCGCGATTGCCAGTAGCTACTGGCGGTGGCCACGATTCTTTATTCAGGCGCATGGGCAGATGCTGGTTGACCTGATCCTCCTCACCGTGATCATCAACGCTTCAGGGGGGCTGTCCAGCAGTCTTAACAGTTTCCTGATCGCGGCGGTTGCCGCTAACGGCATTCTGTTGCCGCTGATTTCAGCGTTATTGGCCGCCGCGCTGGGATTTTTCCTGTTGATCGGCTCTTGGCTGGTCGATCGCTGGCATCATGCGGAGTTGCTGGCTCGACTGGAACACGGGCCGGGGGGGTGGGAGGGCTTTTGTGCGCAAATCAATAACACCTCCGATGACTGGGTGCGTTTAGGCGTGTTGGGCGCCGTGTTGTTTGCCGCTGCTGGCCTGACCTATGCCTTGGCGGAACGCGCCCGGCGTGGTGAAGCGCTGGCTCGGCAGCGCACTTGGGAACTGTTGGAAGTGGCGGAATTGAACCAAGGGATTATCCGTCACCTACAAAACGGGGTGGTGGTCGTGGACGCCATACAGCAAATTCAACTGATGAACGACACCGCCCGTGAATGGCTGGACGCTTTGGAGGTTCTTCCGGGCAGTGCCCTCGATCGGGTTTCATCGCCGTTGGCGTATGGTCTGAAACGTTGGCTGCGTGAGGGAGGCGATGAGGTTTTTCCGTTCCGTCCCGCCGAGCACCGCCCAGAATTGATCCCAAGATTTACCCGGCTCAGTGGTCGCCAGGCCGCCAATGTACTCATCCTGCTGGAAGACTCTGAGCAGACCGCGATGCAGTTACAGCAAATCAAGCTGGCCGCCCTGGGACGACTGACGGCGGGGATTGCCCACGAAATCCGCAATCCCCTGACCGCCATCAGCCATGCGGCGCAGTTACTCGAAGAGTCGACCAGTGCCAGTGTCAGTGATCGGCGGCTGGCGCAGATTGCCCATGACAACGTCAAACGCGCCAACCGGATTATTAGCGACGTTCTGGATCTGGCGCGGCGCGACCGAGTGAAACCGGAGCGGCTCGAGTTAGCGCCCTGGCTGGAGGTCTTCCGTGAAGAATTTCTGCGCAGTTTGGAGGGGTCTGCGCCTGAATGGCGTCAGTCGGTGGAATCGGATGATTTGGTCATCCTGTTTGATTCTCATCAACTGCGCCAGGTACTCTGGAATTTGTGTGCCAACGCGTGCCAGCATGGCGTCCAGTCCGGCGGAATGCCGTATCTTGAATTCCATGCCGGTCGGGAAAGCAGCTACGAGCGACCCTTTCTGGAAGTGCGCGATGCAGGTCCGGGGATTTTGCCAGAGAATGTTTCCCACCTGTTCGAACCTTTCTTTACGACCCGAGCCAAGGGGACGGGTCTGGGCTTGTACCTGGCTCGGGAATTGTGCGAAGCCAACCGGGCTCAGTTGCAATATGTACCGATTGTTGAAGGTGGTAGTTGTTTTCGCATCACTTTCGTTTCCCCAAGTTCTGTATCGGAGATGGATTAATGGACGCTTGCAACGCGTTGATCGTGGATGATGAAGCCGATATTCGCGAATTGATCGAAATCACCCTGCTGCCACTGGGTGTCGCCTGCCTGTCGGCGGAGAACCTGAGTGATGCGCGCCTGCTGCTCAAACGCCAGCCGTTTAGCTTCTGCATTACGGATTTGCGTCTGCCGGATGGCAGTGGGTTGGAACTGGTGGGGTATATTCAAAAGCACTATCCTAATTTACCGGTAGCCGTCATCACGGCGCACGGCAATGTCGAGAGTGCGGTCGAGGCGCTCAAATTGGGCGCTTTTGATTTTGTGCCGAAACCGTTCGAACTGGCGGTGCTGCGGAATATGGTGACCACGGCGTTGCGGCTGAACCGGAGCGGTGAGGGTCGACCTGGCGACAGTCGACCCGTGCTACTCGGCAAATCGGCGATCATGGCTGAGGTTCGGGTGTTGATCGCCAAACTGGCGCGTAGTCAGGCTCCGATTTTGATCCATGGCGAGTCGGGCACGGGTAAGGAACTGGCCGCTCGACTCATCCACTTGTCCGGGCCGCGAGCCGACAAGCCGTTCGTTCCGGTCAACTGTGGAGCCATTCCCGAGCATTTGATGGAAAGTGAATTCTTCGGCTACAAAAAAGGGAGTTTCACCGGTGCGGCGCAGGATAAAGGTGGACTGTTTCACGCAGCGCAAGGCGGTACGCTGTTTCTGGATGAAGTCGCGGAACTTCCCCTTCAGATGCAAGTAAAGTTACTGCGGGCGATTCAGGAGCGGGCGGTGCGGCCAGTGGGTGCGCAAGCCGAAGTGGCTACTGATGTGCGCATTCTCAGCGCCACCCACAAGAACCTGGCGGTGCTGGTGCAGGAGGGGACGTTCCGCCAGGATCTGTTCTACCGGTTGAACGTGATTCAGATGCGGTTGCCGAGCCTGCACGAACATCCCGAAGATATTGCGGATCTGGCCGAGTCGATTCTCGACCGATTGAGCCAGGAGTCGGGCGGAGCGCGTCCGGATTTGGCTCCGACCGCGCTGGCGGTGTTAAGTGCCTACCCGTTCCCGGGGAATATCCGTGAGCTGGAAAATATCCTGGAGCGCGCTTTTACCCTCTGTGAAGGGCAGGTCATTCAGGCGGAGGATTTGTTCCTGCCGGTCGGTGAGACCTTTGCGCGGCAACCGCCGCCAGCGCCGATACCGGAACCTTCGCGCTACGGGTCAGAAACGGAACGATTACCCTCACCGGTGGATGCCGAACCCCGGACGGTTCCCTATCCTTCGGCGCCCGTTGTCAGTGATCTGGAGGGCTATCTGGAGAGCCTGGAGAAGGCGGCGATCATGCGGGCGCTGGAAGCAACCCGCTATAACAAGACTGCCGCTGCTGAAAAACTGGGTATCAGCTTCCGGGCGCTGCGCTATCGGTTGAAGAAACTGGGGCTGGATTGAACTGTTGATGTGGGCAACGTCTCGCGTAGCTACAGAGGGGCTTGCGGACTAACCCGCTGAACTTTTCCCGGAAGTTGATGGATACAAAAAAGCCCGGCAGTGCCGGGCTTTTTTATTAATCTTACTCTTGGACGTTTAGTCTATAGGGTTGATATTGGCCGCCTGTTGACCCTTGGGTCCGGTAGTCACATCGAAGGAAACTTTCTGGTTTTCCCTCAGAGTCTTGAATCCTTTGCCCTGAATCGCCGAGAAATGGGCGAACAGGTCTTCACCGCCGTTATCCGGGGAAATGAAACCGAAACCTTTGGTTTCGTTAAACCATTTAACAGTACCAGTTGACATCATTTGATCTCTAAAAAACGTGTTACGAAGGTAGAGCAACAGCTCATGAATGCAAGAACCAATAGAGAAATCGACGAGCCGAGTACTAACACCAAGAGTTTGCAACGGACGAGCGGATTAAGTTCTTTAAAAAGTCTTGCGGTTCGCAGTCTAGGATATGCCGCCTGACAAAACAAGCATTATTTTTCGGTGCCCGACACGGAACCTCTTACTGGATAGTCCGACCTGGTTCTTCCTGTTGATCAGCGATGGGGGGAAGTTTGCAGAAGGTCAGCCGCTTGTCAATCAGACATTCCTTTGTGCGCGGCTTCCGGCGACAATGCCCGATCTTCAAAATGGCCTGATCTGGAAGGTTCCGATGCTGCTGGAAGTCGAAAATCTATCGGTCTGCTATGGCAACGTTGAGGCGTTGCATGGCGTTAATCTGTCCGTCCGTCAGGGCGAAATCGTGACGTTGCTCGGTGCCAATGGCGCGGGCAAAACCACGACCTTGAGCGCCATCAGCGGCCTGTTGCGTCCGGAAGGAGGAGAAATTCGCTTTGAGGGTCGCTCTATCCATCGAACGCCGGCGCATCAACGAGTGGCGATGGGTATTGCTCAGGCCCCGGAAGGCCGCCGGATCTTTGGTACGCTCACCGTCCAGGAAAATCTGCATCTGGGCGCGTTTACTCAGGCCGACCGCCCCAAAATCGCCAAAACCCTGCGCTGGATTCATGAACTGTTCCCGGTGCTGGCGGATCGTCGCGAACAACTCGCGGGCACCCTGAGCGGTGGCGAACAGCAAATGCTGGCCATTGGCCGGGCGCTGATGGCTCAACCACGCATCCTGCTGTTGGATGAGCCGAGTCTGGGATTGGCACCGTTGCTGGTGAAGGCGATTTTCCAGACCCTGTGGGAAATCAATGAGGCCGGTGTGACCATTGTGCTGGTCGAGCAGAACGCCCGCGCCGCTTTGAAACTGGCGCATCGTGGCTATGTGCTGGAAGTCGGGCGGATCGTGCTGGAGGATCGCGCCGAGGCGTTGCTGGCGAATTCCGAAGTTCGCGACGCCTATCTGGGCGGTCAGGCGGGCGGGGCATAGGCGTTGTCTACGCCGTTGCCGGATGCGAAAACCACTGATCCCGCCGATTTGCACCGCCGTGCGGTTTTCATGTTGGTAGCGACCGCCGTGCTGTGGAGTCTGGGCGGGGTGCTCATTAAATGGGTGGACTGGCATCCGGTCGCCATTGCCGGAACCCGCAGCTTGATCGGCGCGGTGCTCATCGGCATCGCCTTTCGCCGGGAACTGCGCTTCACTTGGTCATTGGATCAAATCGGCGCGGCGCTGGCTTACGCGGGCACGGTAGTGCTGTTCGTGATCGCTAACAAGCTGACGACCGCCGCTAATGCCATTCTGCTTCAGTACACCGCGCCGATTTACGTCGTGCTGTTCAGTCCGTGGTTTCTGGGGGAGCGGGCCAGTCGCCGTGACGGGTTGGTTCTGTTGACCATGATGGGCGGCATGGTGCTGTTTTTCCTGGATGAACTCACACTGGATGGCTATCTCGGCAATGGCATCGCCTTGTTAAGCGGGTTGTGCTTCGCTTGGCTAACGCTGTTCCTGCGCCGACAGAAGAACGGTTCTGCCCTGCCTTCGCTGTTGCTGGGCAACCTGCTGGCCGGCATGATCGGCCTGCCGTTCATGTTTGAGTCCTTGCCGGACTTGTCGGGCTGGATGGGTTTACTACTGCTGGGCGTAGTGCAATTGGGATTGCCGTATATTCTGTACGCGCTGGCGCTGCGTCATGTGATGGCGGTGGAGGGAATTCTGATTCCGATGATCGAACCGGTGCTGAATCCGGTCTGGGTCTTCCTGATGATGGGCGAAACCCCCAGCCCCTGGGCGATTGTTGGCGGGGCGATTATCCTGGGTGCCGTGATTTTTCGGGCCAGGCGTTGATGGCTCCCGTGCAGAATCCCCCTGACCCTCCTTTTACAAAGCGGGGAACGATATGGATACTTCTCACTCACCTTTTGCCTGATCCCGGATAGATATTATGGAACTAAATGCGCTGACTGCGATTTCGCCCATCGACGGCCGTTATGCCGACAAAACTGCCGAGTTGCGACCGATCTTCAGCGAATATGGCCTGATTCACCACCGGGTGCAGGTCGAGGTGCGCTGGTTGCAGGCGCTGGCTCGTCATCCCGGTATTCCCGAAGTTCCACCGTTTAGCGAACCTGCTCATGCCGTCCTTGACGAACTGGTTGAGCAGTTCTCTATCGCTGACGCCCAACGGATTAAGAACATCGAGCGCACTACGAATCACGATGTCAAGGCCGTGGAATATTGGCTGAAGGAGCGGATCGCCGGTCATGCGGAACTGGCGGCGGTCAGCGAGTTTATCCATTTCGCCTGCACTTCAGAGGACATCAATAATCTCGCTTATGCGCTGATGTTGCGTGAAGCGCGGACTCAGGTGTTATTGCCGCAATGGGATGAGATAGTGGATGCCCTGGTTCGGCTGGCGCATCAATACGCGGATCAACCCATGCTCGCCCGTACCCACGGTCAACCGGCTTCACCCACAACCTTGGGCAAGGAAATGGCCAATATCGTGGATCGGCTGAAGCGGCAGCGGAGGCAACTGATTGACGTGGCGCTGCTGGGCAAGATCAATGGCGCGGTCGGTAACTACAATGCCCATCTGGCCGCTTACCCGGAGGTGGATTGGGAAGCATTCGCCCGCCGCTTTATCACTGAGGATTTGGAGCTGGCTTGGAATGCCTACACGATTCAGATTGAACCCCATGATTATATGGCGGAGTTTTTCCATACCATCATGCGGTTCAATACGGTGTTGCTGGATTTTTGCCGCGATGTGTGGAGCTATATCGCTATCGGCTATTTCCGGCAACGGACGGTCGCTGGCGAAGTCGGTTCTTCCACTATGCCGCATAAGGTCAATCCGATTGATTTCGAGAATGCCGAGGGCAATTTAGGGGTGGCGAATGCGTTGCTGGATCATCTGGCCGCCAAGTTGCCTATATCGCGCTGGCAGCGGGATTTGACCGATTCGACCGTGTTGCGAACGCTAGGCGTCGGACTGGCGCATTCGCTGGTCGCCTATCAGTCGGCGCTGAAGGGCATTGGCAAATTGGAGGTGAATGCGGCAGCGCTGGATGCAGATTTAGAGGCTAACTGGGAAGTGCTGGCCGAGCCGATTCAGACGGTGATGCGCCGATATGGCATTGAGCAGCCCTATGAGAAACTCAAGGCGCTGACCCGGGGGCAGCGGGTCGATCAGGCGACGTTGCGGGACTTTATCGCCGGTCTGGCGATTCCTGAAGCGGCGAAACAGCGCCTGTTGAAACTGACCCCGGCTCGTTATACCGGCAATGCGGCGGATCAGGCGCGTCGGTCTTAGGCAAGGCGCAAAAAATAGTCCCATACCCTTCCGAACCTGGCCACGGAAAAACACGGAAAAACACGGAAGATTCTTTTTTTCCGTGTCTTCCGTGTCTTTCCGTGGCTCG
>JAIFNF010000288.1:0-4108 GCA_020047885.1 Gammaproteobacteria bacterium
CCCTGTTTCCAGTCCATCCCTTCCAGCACCAGGAAGTGGTTGAAGTTCCAGAACAGGATCATGGGAAACGGTTGTTTGGCGATAGTTTGCGGGTCCGCCCGGTAGCCTTTCGCAGTCAGTCCATACTGGCGGGCGGCCCGCAGAATATTGGGGGCTTTGGAGCCATCGCGCGAAACGTCGCAAGCCACCCGCAGCTCTTCGAGCGGCACCCAGCGCCCGAAATAGGCCAGGATCATGGCCAGTGCGGCCGCGCCACATTCGGTGGCCTCCATTTGCAGGATGGTCGGGGTTTTAAAGCGCTTGCCGCCCTTTGGCGCATTCGGGGTCATATAGCAGTTCTATGCCAATTATGGAAAATCCCCGCCTTGGATAAGGAGGGGTGGCGCGTCAGCGCCGGGGTGGTTCGAGGCGGCGATGCCACAACTCGTTCAGGATCGCTACAGCAATCAGTAAATTCCGGTGTATTCGCGCAGCAGGGGAATGATCAGCGTCACCGGTGCCTGTTCGCTGACGGTCATCTCAGCGCTGGCCAGGGTACCGCTGGACAAGCCCAGGGTTGCGCCCTTGGCTGAAGACCAGCGATAGCCGCTGACGGTTTCAGGATCGGGGTAGAGACTGATCCGGGCGACATAGGGCGGGCCATTCTGCGTAAAAGTTCGCACCAACTCATCATTTTGTAACACCGCCCGCATCCCCTCGACGGTGGCGGGAAATTCCGAGATCCATTTGACCTGGCCGTTGATCGTTCCAAACTCTTCGCGTTTAGCCGTCACTGGCGCTACCTGGGCGGCCATTCCCGGTTTGACCCGCTTGCCATACTGGGGTGGGATGTAGAGTATAAGGTCGAGCGACTCCCCCCCGGACTGGAAAGTAAACAGGGACTGCCCCTGAGTGACCAGCGCCCCCGGCGAGACTTTGACCTCGGTGACGATGCCGCTGGCCGGGGCGGTCACCATGGTGGCCTGCGCCAACGTCACCTCGATTTGGGCTACTTGGCGACGCGCCTCATTCACTGCCTCCTCGGCAGTGCGTCGTCGCTGCTCAAGTGTGGTGAGGAGATCCAGCTCTTCGTTATCCAGGTAGGCCAGACTTTTACGCAGATCGACAATTTCCCGGTTGGTCTGATGAGCCTCCTGACGGGTCTGGTCGACCATGTCGCGGGTGATGATTTTTTTCGTCAACAGTGCTTGATCCTGCTTCTGCCGTTCCTGAAGAAATTCCATCCGCTGGTAACCGGCGGCCAGGCTGTCACGCAGCGTCTGGCGCTGGCGTTCGATGTGCTGCATTTTGAGGGTCTGCTCATGCTGAACCTGCGCATGGGTGCGCGTCTGATTGTCCAGTCGCTCCTGGAGAATGGCCTGGGCGTTCTCATAGCTTTTTTGGGCATCGGTTTGCGACAGGCGAGCGACTATCTGGCCGGCTTCGACGGGATGGCCAACCGTCACGTTGATCTCGGTCAGGAACCCGCTGCCGGCGGCTTGCACGTTCACCACCCGGCCGCCGTTGCTGATCAGAATGCCCTGACCTTCCACCCGGGTTGGAATCGTGCCGAGAATGCCCCAGACCACGGCTGCCGCGATAATCATGCCCAACATGAACAAGGCGATCCAGGCTTTCGGGCTGGCGACGGTGACCAGTCGATCCAGTTGCTCCGGCGAGGACAGCCGTTCCAGCGCTGCCTGTCGAAAGATGTTTTCCGCCACGGTGATTCAGTTCTCCTCGGGTTGCTGGTGAAAGGCGTCGATGTGGCTCACACCATCTGCCGCCGAGCCAGTTCGGCAAACTCGCCGTTTTTGGCCATAAGCGTGTTGAAATCGCCTTCTTCGACGATCTGACCCTGCCGCATCACGAAGATGCGGTCAACATGCTGGACGGTGCTGAGTCGATGGGCGACGACGATGCGCGTCATGTTCATTCGAGCCAAGCTGTGATTCACCAGTTCCTGGGTGCGATTGTCCAGTGCTGAAGTGGCTTCGTCCAGAATCAGAATACGCGGTTTATGCACCAGCGACCGGGCGATCATCAGTCGTTGCCGCTGCCCCCCGGACAGCGTTCCGGCCCCTTCGGACAGGACGGTATGCATCCCCATCGGCATGGCTTTGATTTCATCGGTGAACCCGGCCATCTCGGCGGCTTCCCAGGCGTCATCAATCGTCAGCGGCAGGCTGCCGATCACATTTTCAAAGATCGTTCCCGCCATGATGCGCCCATTTTGCAGCACGACACCGATCTGTCGGCGCACGGCGGGCAGGTCGAGACCCGCAAGATCCTTGCCGTCGAGGTACACCCCCCCCGAAGCCGGTCGTTCAAACCCCAGCAGGAGCCGGACTAAGGTAGATTTTCCGGAACCCGACGCCCCGACGAAGGCGACGTAACTGCCGCTATCGATAGTCGCTGAAACGTCGTTGATGACCGGCGGTGCCGTGGGATCGTAATGAAAGACGATGTGGGAAAATTCGATGTGGCCGTCCAGCGGGCCCGGTTCCGTTTTGAGATCAGAGACCTCCGGCATGGCGTCCAGAATCGGGCGTACCCGTTCGTAGAGCGGAGCCAGGGCGATCAAGAGGGTCAGTGTTCCCAACAGGGCGATCAAGGCGGCGCTGAATTGGCCAAAAGCGGCATGAAAGGCGATGAAATCACCGACCCCGAAGGCCACGCCGCCCCGGTTCAGGAATCCCTGGACAGCGGCAAACAGAATGAGTGAGGCGACGACGGGGAACATCGCGGTCAAGGCGGCCTGGATCGCGGCCAGGCGGCGAATCCGGTAGGTCAGGTCTTTGATGGTGCTGAACGGTTCGGCCCAGCGCGCAAAAGCACGTGGTTCGCTGGCGGAGAGGCGCAGTTTGGCCAGGCCGGTCAGCAACTGAAAGAGCACCGTATCAATGATCCCGCTGCGGCCAATCATCTCGCGCTGTAGTGGTAACTGCATTCCCGCCAGCGTCAACGACAGTATCAGCATGACAATGATAATCCCTAGAGCGATGAACGCCAGCGTCCCGCTGTACCAGAACAGCAGCGCCAGGCTGAATACCGAGAATACGCCGTTGATCACGGTTTGAATGACGGTATCACCCAGCACTTGGCGGATGGTGCTGATGCCATTGGCGCGGTCGGCCAGATCGCCGGAGGAGTAATTGCGGAAGAACGACGCGGGCAGCATGAGGAGCCGATCCCAGACGGCGGTCTGGATACTGGCATCCATCCGAATCTGGATGCGCAGTAGGGCAAAACTGCGCGTCACGGTAAAAGCGGCGGTGCCAAAAGCGGCCAGCGCGAGACTGGCGATCACCATCCCATGCATCGTCAGATCGGCGCGGGGCAGAATGCTGGCGATGATCTGTCCTGTGGCGATGGGTGTCGCCAGGGCGATCAAACCCGCCAGCAGCCCCATGGTGATGAGCATCAGGACATCGCCCCGAAGGCCGTACAAACCAAAAGCCAGTACGCCGTAGAGATCCAGCCGTTGCATCGGGAAAGATCGGTAGAGAATCTGCGCCTCGCCGGTCAGCGTTTCCGCCACGGCCAGGGTCACCGGTTGTTGCTGGCCGGTTGCCGGATCGACCAACCGGTAGCGCTGCGGCCCGTCGGGCAACAGGGCGACCGGCCGCTGACCGGCGGCCAGATACGCCAGCAGCGGGCCGTTGTCATGGCGATGCCAGTCGCCGAGCAGCATGACCCGGCGGGTGCGGAAGTGCGAACGCCGGGCGATTTCGGCCAGGGGATGCAGCCGGGTTCCGGAACGACCTAGAGCTGGCGGCGCAATCGGTACGCCAGCCGCTTCGCCCACCAAGCACACTGCCGCGTACAGCGGATCATCAGCGGCAACCGCATGCACGCCGGATGCAACGGTTGCCGGAGCTAGAATCCGTCTGAGCGCATGGAGCGCCGCGGTAAATACCGACCGGTTGGCCTGGGTCTGGCGTTCCAGTCGCGCCCCAGCCTCGTGTTGAGCCTGTTGCCGCCACTCGGCGATGACCTGCATGGCTCGGTGGTGGAATGCATCCAGACAGATCCACAGGATGCCACGGAACAGCGCTGTGGGGGTGTACATCGCGCTGATGGTGCTGTCAGTCTGGCAAGTCAGCCACAGATTGCCGGCCATGGGCCA
>JAIFNF010000288.1:4161-11229 GCA_020047885.1 Gammaproteobacteria bacterium
GGAAACGCCACCTGGGGGTCGGCTTCGAGGAAGCCGGTTGACCGGGGGCCACCGCCGGGAGCCACTACGTCAACGAGTTGGCTGATCCAGCGGTCGATCCAGTCCACAACAATAATGTCGAAATTGTCCTTTTCAATGTCGCTGCGGCGGGCGCGAAACAGTTCGGTTCCCATGGTCGCTACGGCGCGCAAGCCGATTTCAACCGCGCCATCGGACGTTTCCCCCTCCGGAATCGGCATCGGCGACATCCCGAACAGGAGCCCGCCTTCATTCACGCGCAGCAGGTGCGTGCCCACGCCGACAACCTGTCCGTCAATCAGGGGAACCGTGAAAAGGTCAACGCTGCCTTTTAGCACCAGCCAGATCAGCGCCGGGTCATTGATGAGAAAGGGATTGTGGTATCCGACCGACAAAGGGGTGCCGTCAATCTTCGCCAGCAACTCGGCGTCAAAGGAGCCAGCGGTCAATTCTATGGTGGTTGTCATACCTTTATAGTAGTAGCGCGTATAGAAAATAACAGAGATCTTAAATGGTTTTCTGCACGGCAACAAATCCGAATTCTGACCCGTCCTGACGCGCATGGAGTTTAGCCTTTCTGGCTATTGACCCTCACCAAGGACTGTGAAATAGTTGTTTAGCGATTGAATGTTCCATCCCCGCTGATGCCTTCGCGTGTCGGCTCCCACTATTAGTGGTCTATTGAACTCGCATCCTAGTGGCCAACGCGATCATTACGGGACAGAATTTCGCTCGCTTCGGAACCGCCGGTCCTGGTTGTCCAGCGCCTGTGTGGTAACAACTCACTTAACAAACCGAAAGTCGATTCATCCAAAGGAGTTTCCATGGCTGATGCAGCACGCGTTACCGAATTGATCAAGAAAATCGCCTCCGATGAGGCCCTGCGCAATCGCCTGACGGCGGCCAGCGATGCCGAACGGGTTCAGATGATCAGTGCCATGGGCTACGGTGATGTTAGCCCGGCGGATGTCGCGGCCAGCGCCGCCAAGTTCGTCCCCGAAGTCGCCGGAGAAGTTGACGATGCCGAACTGGCGAACGTGACCGGCGGCGGCACCGAAACCACCACGACCACTGTTACTACGATAACCGCTTCTGCCTCGGCGGCGGTCGCGACCTGATCCGTTGATTTGATTACCGGGCTATTGCACCCGGCAGTGTTTGTTCCCCGATAACTTGAATACCAATTGTTAAGGAGTTTCCATGGCCGATGCAGCACGCGTTACCGAGTTGATCAAGAAAATCGCCTCCGATGAGGCTCTGCGCAATCGCCTGACGGCGGCCAGCGATGCCGAGCGGGTGCAGATGATCAGTTCAATGGGCTACGGTGATGTCACCCCAGCGGATATTGCGGCTGGTGCCGCCAAGTTCGTCCCGGAAGTCGCCGGAGAAATCGACGATTCCGAGCTGGCTAACGTCACTGGCGGCGGCGATACCATTACCACGGTCACCACGACCACTGCCGTGACGGCCTCGGCTTCGGCGGCGGTCGCGACCTGATCCGTTGATCCGCTGCCGGACCATTGCGCCCGGCAGCGTTCCATACCCAATAAATTTAACTATAGTGAATATCTCATGGCCGATGCAATACGCGTTACCGAGTTGATCAAGAAAATCGCTTCAGATGAGGCTCTGCGCAATCGCCTGCTTGCGGCCAGCGACGCCGAGCGAGTTCAAATCATCAGTTCAATGGGCTACGGTGACGTTACCCCAGCGGATGTCGCGGCCAGTGCTGCCAAATTCGTTCCCGAAATCGCCGGAGAAATCGACGATGCCGAATTGGCAAACGTGGCCGGTGGCGGCAATACCACGACCACGACCACAACCCTTGCAGCCGGTGCTTACATAGGTGCTTCAGCCGCCGCGGCTACCTGATCCGTCGAATTGTTGCTGGGTCATCGCGCCCGGCGGTACCGCCACCGAGAGTTGCCCGAATGACCGACATCATCTCAATCAACGGGATTGAGTACAGTGCGAAAAAGGGTTTTTTTCACGGTACCCACCGCACGGCTCCCCCTGAACAAACGCTCAAGCGCATTTGGGAAGCGGCACCGGTGGTGGGTCTGACGCGGCTGGGTGACATCACAGGCCTGGATCGGGTGGGTATCCCGACGGTTGTCGGCTACCGGCCCAACGCGCCAACATTAGCGGTATCCGGTGGCAAGGGATTCACCACTCTTGCCGCCATGGCGTCCGCCGGCATGGAAGCAGTTGAAATTTGGCACGCCGAAAATGTGCCGGGCGAGGTCATTCACGAAACCTATGCGGATCTGGATCGAAACGGCCTGACGATTCCCGAGGCGCTGTTACCGCTGACCCGGCATTCCCTGTTCAATACGCGCCAAGTGGAACCCTGGGTCTGGGGTTGGGATTTGATCGGCCAGCGCCACGTGGCTGTTCCCCACGCCTGTGTCAGCATGGGTGACACCGGCCATCGTCCGCAACGGCGCTGGATGCCCTTTGCTGCCGGGTCGAACGGTCTGGCGGGAGGCAATCATCTGCTGGAGGCCATCGCCGCCGCACTCTACGAAGTCGCCGAGCGGGACGCGGTAGCCTGTTCCCGGTTCATCGGCAATTCAATGGGTGCCCGGGTCGATTTGGATTCCGTGACGGATCCGCTGGTGCGGTCGTTGCTTGACCAGTTTGACGCGGCCAGCATCTCTGCCTATTTATTCGACGCCACCGTAGACACCCGGATTCCCACCTACACGGCGGTGGTCGCGGATCGGATTGACGCTGCGATGGGTCTGTATCGCGGGTACGGCGCACACCTCGATCCGGCCATCGCGATGATCCGGGCGCTAACCGAAGCCGCCCAGGCGCGACTGCTGCTCATCGCCGGTTCCCGCGACGACTACTTCGGCCGCGATCAACGCATGAACCGTTTCTTCAGCGACGGGCGCCAAAGCAACCTTGACGCCATTCCGATGACTGCTAACGCCCAAACCCATGCCAGTGGCGCGACCGATTCCTTCGGCGGCGATATTGCCACGGTATTGGAGCGGTTACAGGCCGCTGGGTTACAGTCGGTGATTGTGGTGGATCTGACCCGGCCAGAGATTGGTATCCCGGTCGCCCGGGTGATGGTCCCTGGCTTGGAAGGGTATATGTTTGACTTTTACCGCCCCGGTTCACGCGCCTGTGCGCATCAGGCGAAGATGGCGGTTCCCGAGTGAAGCCTTCTCCACTCCTTTCTGCATCGAACACCCCCAAGGGCCTGCGCGCCGACGCCCAGCGCGCCGTTTCGCCTGAGCAGACCTTACAACGGGTGCGCCCGCTATTCGCCGACATCGGGTTGACCCGACTGGCGGACATCACCGGCCTGGATTCCATCGGTATCCCGGTGGTGTTGTCGGTGCGCCCTCAGAGTGGCTATCTGGCAGTGGACGGCGGTAAAGGCTTTACTCGCGCCGCAGCTATGGCGTCAGCCGCCATGGAATGCTTTGAGCGCCACGCTGGCGAGTTAAGCCCGATCCAACGGTTCACCACTTCCTACGCCGAGCTTCCCGAAGATCAGCGCTTGCCCCGCGAACATCTGCCACTGGCTCGGAATTCACTGTTCGCGGAGACACTGCCGGAGACCTGGGTGTGGACTCAGAATCTGGCGGACGGCGCGCCGGTCGCCGTGCCCAGTGTGATGGTCGCCCTGGAACGTCATCGTCACCGGCGTTCATCACTATTACCGTTCCATTTCAGTTCCAACGGCTTGAACTCTGGCAATACCCCCTCGGAGGCGCTGGTCGGCGCACTGTACGAAGTCATCGAACGCGATGCGACGACCTGCACCAAGCTCTCCTGGGAGGCTGGCGCACCCCGGCGACGGGTGGATTTGCGTACCGCCGCCAGCCCGGACATCGCTGATCTGGTGGATCGTATCGAATTTGTCGGGGTGGAAGTGGCTGTGTTCGACTGCACGGTGGACACCGCAGTACCGACCTTTTGCGCTTATCTTTGTGATGTCGGCAACCCGGCAATGGGTCTCTATCATGGCTACGGTACGCATCTTGATCCCGAAGTGGCTGTCATTCGAGCCATTTGCGAGGCGGCGCAGGGACGACTGGTGTTCATTGCCGGTTCCCGCGATGATTCGTTCCGACACCATCAGCGGTTTCACCAAACTATCCAAGACGCCCACGCCAGCCTGCGGAGCATTCCCAAAACCGTTGATTTACGCGACTGTCCGGATGCCTCCGGAGCCACGTTCGAGGACGATGGGCGGACCCTGCTGGCGCATCTCGCCCGGATCGGGGTTCAGCGCGTGTTAGCCATTAACCTGACCCACCCCGAGATCGGCGTCGACGTGTTTCGCGTGATCGCGCCGGGCCTTGAGGGGTACATGCTGGAGAACTTCGCCCCTGGCCCTCGTGGTCAGCATGCTCGCCGACCACGCACCGCCGACCACGCCGGTCTGGCATCTCCCCACGACTGACCCAGGACGCCTGAAGCATGAGCCGTATTTTTGTCTATCTCGGCCCGACCCTGCCTGTCGCCGACGCCCAGGCGATTCTACCGGAGGCGACCTATCTGCCGCCGGCTGCACAGTCGGACATCCTTAGCGTTGTTGACCACGCTGATCCGGGAGCGATCCTGCTGATCGACGGGGTCTTCACCCAGGCGCTGTCGGTCTGGCACAAGGAAATTCTGTATGCCCTGGAGCGCGGCGTCGCCGTGTACGGAGCCAGCAGCATGGGCGCTCTGCGGGTTGCCGAAACTGCGGTGTTCGGCGCGGTCGGCATGGGACGCATCTTCGATGGATACGTCAGTGGCGAGTTGACCGATGACGATGAGGTAGCGGTTATGCATGCGCCCGCTGAGGGGGGATACCACCCCCTGAGCGACGCCATGGTAAACATTCGCGCCACGCTCGCTGCTGCGGGCAACATGGGCGTCATTACCGCCGACGAACATCGTAAACTCATCGATCTGGCCAAGCGCCGCTTCTTCCCGCAACGTACCTATGCCCAGTTGTTGACCGATGCTGCTGATGCCGGGATCGATCAGGGCACGGTGACCAGACTGGGCGAGTTCATTCGCACCGCCGCGATTGACCAGAAGCGCAAAGATGCCATGACCTTGCTAACGCACATCCGCGACCATGGTTTCACCCCCCCCAACGCAGCTCCGGTGACGCGCTCCCACCCCTTTTTGGCGATGTACCATCGGGATCGCCGCGTTGATCGTCAGGGCGTCAAGGTGCCGCTGGCGGACATCAGTTCCTATGCCGCCCTGCACCTGCCCAAGTTCCAGGAGGTCAACGAGCAGGCGCTGAATGCCGCCCTGGTGGATGTCCTGGCCGAGCGGCTCGATGTAGAGGCGGATGACGAAACCCTCGCCGCCGAGTTGCAACGTTTCCAGGCCGACCGAAAGTTGCGCAGTGCGGAAGACCTGACCACCTGGCGGCGTGCTAACAATCTGACGGTGGCGGAGTTCGACGATTTCATCCGCCGTCAGGCGGTGCGCCGTCGCCTGCGTGACTGGTACATCAGCCGCAAGTATCTGGAGCGCACCACTCAGGAAGTGCTGGATGAACTCCGGTTGCGCGGCCACTATCCGGCGATGGCCGACGCGACGGCGTACCAGCAGGACATTCTCAGCGCCGCGCACCGGGATCTGGAGTATGTGGGCGACGATACCGATCTGTTTAACCTGATCCGTGATCAAGCTCGTGAAACCGCCTGGCGTCCCACGGTCGCTATCGATGTCTGGGCATTCGAGAGCGGGTTTAAGGACGTGTTCGATGTGCGCTATGAACTGGTTCGGGCGAAACTGGCGCGACGTACCACTGCTGCGGCCATAGCCACGCTCAGCGGCGCGGTCAGTGATGATCCGGAAACGCCGGATGGCCGCTGAATCTACGGCAGCGCGGATTGACCCAGTGCTGCTGGATATTCTGGCGCGTGCCTGTACGCCGCTGGAACGGGTGGAGTTCACCTGGCTCCATTGCCGTGACGAAGACCAGGCAAACCAGCGCTTCGCCACCTGGCTGGCGCGGGTTGCCGACGGGAACTTGGAGCGAGGCGCACAGCTTCTGCGCAGCCGAGGGGTGTCGGTTGAGCGATGGATACAAGGATTGGGCGCGGTGGAATCGGTCGATGACCGCAACCTGCCGGACTGGGCGCAGACGGCGGTGGATTTGTACCAGTGGCTGTCCGAATCCGCGACGTTGCCCCCGGCGACAACGCCCAGCCTGGGCGAAGTGGCGGGTCCGGGGTTGCCGGCATGGGTCGATCCGGCACAGCCTTGGCGGTTCTACCCCGGCTTTCGGGCATGGATGGCTCGCGCTCGGGAGCTGATCAACCGCTGGCGTGCCACTTCAGCCGCCCCGCTCACGCCCGGTGCCGCCCACGATCTGGTGATCGCACTGGTGCGCCGTCTCTTGGCACTGGCGGGTCCCCGGTTGATGGAAGCTGCCGACCAGCGGGGAACCGGAGCGCCGCTGTTTCACACCGATCCTGTTACTGACTGGCTGGGACTGTGGACGGAATATCCGGTACTGGCTCGGGTTATGGCGGTCGCCTGGCAACAGTGGCATGACACCACTGCCGAGTTGCTGGAGCGCATCGGTTCCGACCTGCCGATCCTCGAACCAGGCGCGTGCGTGACTGCGTTACAGACCGGGCAGGGTGATCTCCATGCGGGTGGCCGGGGGGTGGTCGTCATCGATACTGATCGTGGCGGTCGGTGGTATCTCAAGCCACGCACCTCGGGAGTCCACCGCGCCATGGCTCACCTGTTCGCTAAGCTCGATACGGTAGGCGAACCGCTGGGTTTGCGACTGCCCGATACGGAGGAACGGTCGGGTTACTGCTGGGTTCGCCATCTGGAGCGGGAGCCATCGGCAAATCCGGACGAGGTCGGTGAATTCTTTTTCCGAGCCGGGGCGTTGTTGCGCATCATGCAGGCGGTGGGTGCGACGGATCTGCACCATGAGAACTTTATTCCGGTGCGCAATCAGCCGATTTTGATCGACCTGGAGACGGTGTTTGGACTGGGGGGCATGGGGTGGTCGGATGCGGCAACGCTCACGGCAAAGACTGCCGATGCGCTCATGGC
>JAIFNF010000022.1 GCA_020047885.1 Gammaproteobacteria bacterium
GTAGCCCGATGTTCTGGGCTGAGTCTGGTCAATCCAGACTTGCGGTTTTATCCACCACAAGCCTCGCCCTTTAGGGCGGGGTGATTGACTCAATTCGGCCAGTGAATTGATCCTGTAAATTTTTCCGTGATCGGAACGGCAGGGTAGGCAATCAAGGCGATTATTTATAATCAGGATCAACGAATTGGATCGACTTGATAACCTGGATTCACACAGTGCCCCCCGATTATCATGGGAAAATTTACATGAGGAAATCGCGGGACAGCCATTGATACCCGACTGGCGTCATCATTTTTGCTGATTCGGTCGGGAAAACGATTACTTTCGGGGTCATTTCCGCAAAATTGATGATCCGCATCAACCCGCAAACAACCCGGTGGACAGATAGCGGTCGCCCCGGTCGCAGATGATGGTCACAATCACCGCGTTCTCGACTGCCAAGGACACCTGCAACGCCGCTGCCACTGCTCCACCCGCCGATACGCCGCAACAAATCCCTTCTTCACGCGCCAATCGGCGCGTCGTGGCTTCCGCCTCGGTCTGATCAATGTCGATCACTCGATCCACCCGCGCCGGATCGTAGATTTTCGGCAGGTACTCCACCGGCCAGCGGCGAATACCGGCGATAGACGATCCTTCGGTCGGCTGGACGCCGATAATCTGCACGGCAGGATTCTGCTCTTTCAGATAGCGCGATACGCCCATGATGGTGCCAGTGGTGCCCATGGCGCTGACAAAGTGCGTGATTTGACCCTGCGTATCACGCCAAATCTCCGGGCCGGTCGTCTGATAATGCGCCAGCGGATTATCGGGATTGGCGAACTGATCCAGCACCCGACCCCGACCCTCCTGCTCCATCCGCGCCGCCAGATCACGAGCGCCTTCCATACCGTCCGCTTTGCTCACCAGAATCAACTCCGCGCCATAAGCACGCATTGCCGCCCGGCGTTCCTCACTCTGGTTCTCCGGCATAATCAGCGCCATCCGGTAGCCCTTGATCGCGGCGATCATCGCCAAGGCAATACCGGTATTGCCGCTAGTGGCTTCAATCAGCGTATCGCCGGGTCGGATGTCGCCCCGTGCTTCGGCGTGTTGAATCATGCTCAAGGCCGGTCGATCCTTGACCGAACCAGCGGGATTATTGCCCTCCAGCTTGCCGAAAATCCGGTTGGTGGTGCGCCCCGGCAACCGCTGCAACCGCGCCAGCGGGGTGTTGCCGACGAAGGATTCAAGGGTAGGATCATCAAGGTTTGGCATCATCATCAGCTTCCCGTCGGAAAAAAAATTGCGGCGCTGCCGTTTCCCGGCGTTGCCAACTATGGTAAATGATTATAAACATGACTTAGCAACTGACACCGATTTCCGAAGCCCCTCTCCATTGATCTCATGACTCCAACGATTCGCATCATCCCCCGCTGGCGATTACTCCTAACCGGGCTGCTACTGAGCAGTCTGCTGCTGATCAGTGGAGCACTCCTGGCTCAGGACACTACCCCGGAAGCGCCGGCAAATGGCAATGGTGTACTCACAGTAACCGTTGAAGGACTGGACGATCCCTTGCGCGATAACGTGCTAGCGCTCCTGGAGATTAACCGCTTCGCCGGTAAACCCGCGCCAGAAGACATCCGGTTGCGCTGGCTCCACGCCAGAGCCGAGCGGGAAATTCGCCAGGCGCTGGAACCCTTTGGCTATTACGAACCGACGATTGAAGCGACGCTGGAATCCACCGCCAGCGGTTGGGAAGCGCGTTATCGGGTGCAAGCCGGTCGACCCTTGCTGATTGCGCTGATGGACGTGCGGGTGTTGGGGGAAGGGAAGCACGACCCCGTTTTTCAGAAACTGCTGGATCATTTGCCATTGAAAAAAGGCGAAACCCTCAATCAGCCCCAGTATGAGCAGATCAAGTCCAGTCTGGAATCGCTGGCCACCGAACGCGGCTATTTTGAAGCCCAGTTCGTTAACCGAGCCATCCTTGTTGATTTGCAAGCTTACACCGCCACGATTCAACTGCATTACGACACCGGCCCGCGTTACCGCTTCGGCGATGTCACCTTCCAACAGAATTTCCTGGCTCCGGAATTGCTGAACCGCTATCCTCGGTTTAAACCCGGCGATGCCTACGATGCCCGGCAACTGTTGAAATTGCAGGGCGATCTTGGCGGCAGCACCTACTTCAGTCAGGTCGAGGTCAACGCCCCGCCTAATGCGGAGACCGATGTGGCACCCGTCGAGGTTGGGCTGGAGCCGAATCGGCAACATCGTTACAGCGCCGGGCTGGGTTATGGCACTGACACCGGTGCACGCGGCAGATTCAAAGTGGAGCAACGCTGGGTCAACCCGTCGGGTCATCATTACACCGCCGAATTGCAGTTTTCCGAGATCAAGTCCCTGGCCGGCGTCAGATACCTGATTCCCGGTGAAGACCCCGTCACCGATGAGTACGCCATTTTCGCCGGTTACGTCCAGCAGAATTATAACGATCTGGACTATGAAACCTGGACGCTCGGCGGCGGTTGGCAAATGCAGGATGGCCAGTGGTTGAAAAATTACCACCTGAATTTCGAAAGTGAGCAGTACCAGACCAGCAGTGACTCAACGGCCAATTCGCTGTTGCTGATTCCCGGCCTGAACTGGACCTGGATCGACGCGGATGATCGGCTCCATCCCAAGCGTGGTCTGTTGTTCGGCTTTGGTCTGCGCGGCGCGACAACGGCGCTGCTGTCCGACATTAACTTTTTGCAGGGAACGGTGAATCTGAAAGGCGTGTACGCCCTGAATGACGACCATCGTTTCATCGCCCGAGGCGATTTCGGAACTACGCTGATGACCGAAGAATTCGCTGACCTGCCGACCTCGTTGCGCTTCTTCGCCGGCGGCGACGCCAGCGTGCGCGGCTACGCCTATAACAGCATTGGTCCCACCGACGACGAAGATAAGGTGATCGGCGGCAAAAATCTGCTGGTGGGCAGTCTGGAATATGAACATCGGGTCTGGGGCGACTGGAGCGTAGCGGCGTTTGTCGATAGTGGCGACGCCTTTGACGGTTTGTCACCCGAATTGAAAACTGGTGCCGGATTAGGCGTGCGCTGGCGTTCGCCGGTGGGACCGGTGCGGGTGGACTTTGCGTCCGGTCTGGATCAACCGCCCGGCGATACCTTCCGCTTCTCACTCAGCATTGGACCTGACCTGTGATCGTGAACCGCCTGCGTCGAATCCTGTTTTGGCTCTTGTCGCTGACCCTGTTTCTCGTGTTGGTGATCATGCTGACCGCCAGTTTCACGGTGTCCACCCCTACCGGCCTCAATGGCCTGCTGGCGCTGGCACAGCGGATCTTGCCGGGTCAACTCAGTTACGGGCGAATTGACGGCTCGCTGATGGGGCCTCTCCACATTGAACAACTCCGCTATGAAGACGGACCGTTGCAGGTGACGCTGGCCAAGGGCGATCTGGATTGGCAACCTCGCGCATTGTTCAACATGACGCTTAATATCAACCGGTTGCATGTTGATGGTTTGGATGTGCGTCTGCCGCCCGGCACGGAAAGCCCGCCTTCAACCGAACCGTTCACCCTGCCGGAGATTCAACTGCCGCTGGCCATTCAACTAGCTGATCTGCAAGGCCGGAATCTGCGCATTCAGCCGGATGGCATGGAGCCAATCCTGATCGACTCGGTGAACGTGCAAGCCCGTACCGAAGTGGATGGTTTGAAAGTCGAAGTGTTGGACGTTCGCTCGCCACAGGGCGATATCAAGCTGAACGGGCAAGTCAACCCGGTGGGTGCCTATCCCGTGCAACTCCAGTTGACCTGGCGGTTGCCCACGCCTGATTACGGGGATTTCCACGGCCAAGGCGACATTCGCGGCGCACTGCATGAACAGTTGAGCGTGACCCAGCAGGTCAGTGGCGCGGCAGCGCTGGAATTAACCGGCGATGTCCGCGAACTGTTCACCAAACCCGCCTGGTCGGTGCAGACCCAGTTGAAGATCGCCGATCTCAAACCCTTCGTTGCGGAACTGGCCGGTCAGCCGCTCACCGCGCAGGTTGACGCTCAGGGCGTGCTGGCGCGTTTCAAGGGGCACGGTGAAGTCCAGACCACGCTGCCGGAACTCGGTCCATCAACCTTGCACGTTACCGCTGCCGGCGATGAGCAAGGGGTGAAACTGGACGTACTGAAATTGACGACGACACAGCGACCGCTGGCGCTGGATGCCAAAGGGGAACTGCACTTTCAGGACCTGCGCTTCAACATCGCCGGGCAATGGCGCTCGCTGGTCTGGCCATTAACCGGTGCGCCCCAGGTGGAAAGCGCTCAGGGTGAAGTCACTGCCGAGGGCATCCCCACCGATTACCGGTTCCAACTGGCGGCGGATGTGCAGGGGCCGGACCTTCCCAAGGGTCGCTGGACATTGACCGGTCAGGGTTCCGACCGAGCGGTGCGCGACGTGAAGTTCAAAGCCCAGACCCTGGAAGGCACCGTGCAGGGACAGGTCGACGCGGCTTGGTTGCCGGCCGTGCGCTGGCAAGCAGCGGTCAGCGGTGAAGGGCTAAATCCCGGCGCACAGTGGAAAGAGCTGCCAGGCAAGTTGAATCTGCGACTGAAAAGTGACGGTAGTTTGCAAGGCGATCAGCTCCGGGCGAATCTGTTGCTGGAAGAATTGGCGGGTACGCTGAGCGGTCAAGCGGTGCGCGGTAATGCCGATCTGGCCGTCCACAATCAGGATTTGACGATTAAAGCGTTGCGGGTGAACGCGGGCGCGGCGCGGGTGGAGGCGGAAGGCGCGTTGGCGCAACGCTGGGATTTACGCTGGACCCTGAATGCGCCGCAATTGCAAACACTGGTTCCCGGTCTGCGTGGAGCCGTTGCCAGCACGGGCACGTTGAGCGGTTCTCGTGAGCGTCCGCAAGTCGCTGCTAATTTCACCGTGCGCGATCTGCGGCAGGGCGATACCCAAATTCAGCAGTTGAAAGGCGAGGCGCGAATTGATGTCGGCGGCACTGAGCGCTCCCTGCTCAACATCGCCGGTGAGGGGCTGGTGCTGGGCGGGCAGCGCTGGAAAACCGTCAAACTGGAGGGTACCGGGACGCCGACCGCGCATGATCTAAAGGCGGAACTGGTGGGCGAACCGGGCCGCTTTGCGCTGGCGCTGGCCGGTCAGTTGACCCTGCCGGAATTGCGCTGGCAGGGCCGTCTCACGCAACTGAGCGCCCGCGACACGGTAGCCGGGGCCTGGACGCTGGATCAACCCGTGGCCGTGCAGGCTTCCGCACAACAGGCCCGTCTGGACAACGCCTGTCTGAGCAGCAATCCAGCCCGATTGTGCGTTCAGGGGCAGTGGGATGGCCAGAAGGGTGTCAATGGCCGACTGCAACTCACCAATCTCACCCCGGAGCGCTTCAAGCCCTTCCTGCCGCCGGGCGTCGATCTAGCCACTAGTGTCAATGCCGAGGCGACCGCGACCGGCAAACCGGGCGGGGCGATGCAGGCCAAACTCAACCTGAACCTGACCCCCGGCACGCTGAAGATGGTCGCGGAAGGCCAGTCGCTGCGCTTCACGCTCAAGGGCGGCAGTCTCCAGATGAACACCGATGGACGCACCGCGACCGGTCAGGCCCAAATTGATCTTGCCCAAACCGGGCAGTTACAGGCGACCATGCAGGTGCAGGATTTACTCGGCACCGCTCGGGTGAATGGCAAGGTCAACGCCGCCATTACCGATCTGGGCTTGGTGTCGTTGTTCGTGCCGCAAGTGCAGAACGTGACCGGGCAATTGCGGGCCGACGTTAACGTGACCGGCAATCTGACCAAACTGGCGCTCCGCGGGGCGATCCGCCTGGAGAACGCCGGGGCCGCGATTCCCGAAGCCGGCATTCGGCTGGAAGGCTTGCAGATGTCTGCCGTGAGCCAGGGGCAGGGGCCGTTGCAGGTCACCGGTTCGGTCCGCTCCAAACCGGGTCAGATGCAGATTACCGGCGAAGTAGACCCACTCAAACCACGAGTGAATCTGACGATCAAGGGCCAAGATTTTCAGGCCATGGATACCGCCGATTTACAGATTCAGCTCAGCCCCGATCTGAATATTAGCTTCGATCAACAGCAGGTACGAATCGACGGGCAGGTGACTATTCCCCGTGCGTTTGTGCGTCCGGGCGGTAACCGGCCTGGCGCGATCAAGCCCTCAGGGGATGTCGTCATCGTCAATGATCCGAATGGCGAAACGTTGCCCGCCAAGCCCCGGGGCATCGCTATTTTCGCCAGAGTGCGGGTGATTCTGGGTGATGACGTGCGGCTCGAAACTCCGGTATTTCAGGGTAGGCTGAAGGGCAATCTACTGGTGGAGGAAACCCCACAACTGGCCCCACGTGGCAGTGGTACGGTGGAAGTCGTGGCCGGTAACTACAAGATTTTTGGCGAAGAAGTTGAAATCCAGCGCGGCCAGGTGCTGTTCAGCAACAGCCCGCTGGATAATCCCGGTCTGGATTTGCGGGTGGCGCGGCAGATCAGCAATAGCGATCTCGGCGATGGCGCCATGGTCGGGGCGCAGATTCGCGGGACGCTGAAACAGCCGCAATTGACGCTGGTTTCGCAGCCGAAAATGCCGGATGCCAGCATTCTGTCCTATTTGCTGCTCGGCCGGGGGCCACAGGGGAGCGGCGCAGAATCGGCGATGCTGTTCAAAGCCGCCAATGCCCTGGGGTTTGGCAGCAGTGCGATTACCAAGGGTCTGGGCGATGCCTTCGGGCTGGATACGCTGGAATTTAACCCCGGCGCGAACGGTAACGGCTCGGCTCTGGCGCTGGGCAAATACCTGTCGCCGGATTTGTATGTCGGGTACGGGATGGGCCTGCTGGATAACGCCAATACCTTTAATATCAAGTACCGGCTGACTAAACGGCTCATGTTTGAATCGAACACCAGCACCACCGGAGTCGGCGCGGATTTGACCTACGTTCTGGAGCGGTAATTCAGACGTAACCGTTCACCCCCCACCCCAGCCCTCCCCCGCAAGGGGGGAGGGAGTCGTGCGAATCAGCGAGTTGGCGCTCCCCCTCTCCATTTATGGGGAGGTCAGACGAACCAAGCCGCCGCGTGATGGTCAATCCTCGCTGACCCTGTGGTTTTTTCAGCCACCTCAGGTTCCGTTCGCGCAATTCCCTGGGAGAATCTCCATGCTACGATTGAAACAGCCCTTCTGGCTGATCGCCGCCCTAGCCGTGTTCTGGGCGGCTTCCGCTTCGGCGGCCAACTACCCGGATTTCGTCACTCTGGTTGATCAACACAGTCCAGCAGTGGTCAGTATCAACACCAAATCGGAACCCAAGGAAAAGGAACGTTCCTGGCCCGGTCATCCGCAGCTTCCCGACAATGCCCCATTTAATGAGTACTTCAAAAAATTCTTCGAGCAGATGCCCGAGCTGCAAGCGCAGCCGAAATCCTCGGTCGGATCGGGGTTCATCATTTCGCCAGACGGCTATATCGTCACCAACGCCCACGTCGTCGAAGACATGGACAGCATCATTGTCGGTCTGAACGACCGGACTGAATTTCCGGCGCAAGTCATCGGCAAGGACAGCCGTAGTGACATCGCCGTCCTCAAAGTGAAAGCCGACAAGCCGTTGCCCACCGTCAAGATCGGTGACATTGGCAAAGTCAAGGTCGGACAATGGGTGCTGGCGATTGGCTCGCCCTTCGGTTTCGAGCGCAGTGCGACGCAGGGCATTATTAGCGCGGTCGGTCGCAGCCTGCCGAGCGACAACTACGTGCCCTTTATCCAGACCGACGCTGCCGTGAATCCCGGCAACTCCGGCGGTCCGCTGTTCAATCTGGATGGTGAGGTGATTGGCGTCAATTCCCAGATTTACAGCCGTTCCGGCGGCTATCAGGGCTTGTCGTTCGCCGTGCCGATTGACGTGGCCATGGACGTCGTCGATCAACTCAAAACCGGCGGCAAAGTCAGTCGCGGCTGGCTGGGCGTGCTGATTCAGGAAGTCACCCCCGAACTGGCTCAGTCCTTCAATCTCGACAAACCGCGGGGCGCACTGGTCGGCCAGGTGCTGCCCGACAGTCCGGCGCAAACCGCAGGCATCCAGGTTGGCGACATCATCGTGAGCTTTAATGGCCAGCCGGTGAATCAATCCCGTGAGTTGCCGCCACTGGTCGGTCGTATCCGGCCTGGTGCCAGCATCCCGCTGATCCTGATTCGTGAAGGCAAGGAACAGACGCTGACCATCAAGCTGGAAGAACTGCCCGAAGACGCCAAACAGGAAAAAGCCATTGCAGTCCCGCCGTCGCGGGGTCGGTTGGGCTTGGCTGTGACGGAACTGCCCGCCGATCAGCGGCAAGAAGGGACGAAGGGCGTTTGGGTGAAAGATGTGAGCGAAGGCCCGGCCGCCAGCGCGGGCATTCGCGCCGGCGACATTATCGTCCGCCTCAATACTGTTGAGGTTAACGATCCGGCGCAGTTCGTGGAACAGGTTAAACAATTGCCCGCAGGCCGCCCGATTCCGGTACTCATCAAACGCGACAGCGGCGCACTATTCCTGGCGCTGACGATTCCCGAGAAGGAATAACACCGCTTATCGTCCTTCAACCCGAGTAGCCGATCTCCCGAACCACCCCGTCGCTTCGCGCCACCCCTCCTTAGCCAAGGAGGGGTCGTCGGCGGGGTCTGATGCGGCTCTTGCGAACGCCCGCTGTGACCCCGGTAGTGGTCGAACACCGCGACCGGCTGATGTGCTGTGGTT
>JAIFNF010000188.1 GCA_020047885.1 Gammaproteobacteria bacterium
CGGTGTACTTATAGATATACTTTTTACTCATGATCCTACCTTAGAACGTTGATCTGGGTTAAATTTTGGCCTCAATACCGGCCCCATCCAGCTTGGCGGACAAGGCCGCCAGGAAGCACCGAATGGTTACGTCATCGCCAGCGGGAACCGCTCAGCCAGCGCAAACGATCCGTATGCGGCCTAAGCATAGTCACGGATTCCCGAAAATGCCAAGGTCAATCCGCATAAAGAAGCTTTAATATTGACTTGCCGATGGCTTGCCCGGAAACTACCCGTTTACGTTGTACCGCTGGCCATGCCACTTAGCCCCTCCCCGAGTCCGATGTTTCCAACCGTTTCCCCTATAGCGATGCGCGGGTCTCATCATGCCGCCCTGGTATCGGTGCGCAGCCTGTCCTTCCACCGGGGCGACCGGATGATCTTCAACAATCTGCATCTGGAGATTCCACGCGGCCAGGTTACGGCCATTATGGGACCCAGTGGCACCGGCAAAACCACCCTGTTGCGCTTGATTGGTGGGCAACTCCGCCCGGATGCCGGACGGATTGAAGTCGATGGCCTCTGTGTTCATGAACTCAGCCGCCCGGAACTGTATCGACTGCGCCAGCGGATGGGCGTCCTGTTCCAGAGCGGCGCTTTGTTCACCGATTTAAGCGTGTTCGAAAACGTCGCCTTTCCCCTGCGTGAACACACCCGCTTGTCGGAACGGCTGATTCGCATCCTGACGCTGATGAAGCTGGAGGCGGTCGGACTGCGCGGTGCCCGTGATCTGATGCCTGCGGAACTGTCCGGTGGCATGGCCCGGCGGGTCGCCCTGGCTCGGGCCATCGCGCTCGATCCGATGATGATTCTTTACGACGAACCCTTCGCCGGTCAGGATCCGATTTCCATGGGGGTGCTGGCTAAGCTGATCCGCACGCTCAATGACGCACTGAGCCTGACCAGCGTGATTATCTCCCACGATGTCAAGGAAACGACCGCGATAGCCGACTATCTCTATCTGATTTCCGAGGGCCGGGTCGTGGAACACGGGATGCCGGAGGAACTGCATCACTCCCCGTCGCCCTGGGTCGATCAATTCATGCATGCCCGGCCAGATGGCCCGATGTCGTTCCACTACGCCGCCCCGCCCTACGCCGACGATCTGCTGTCGAGAACGCCCGCATGATGACGCTACTCACCGGACTGGGTCGCTGGGCGCTGGACTGGCTGGCTAACCTGGGGCGAGCCAATCTGTTTCTGCTGGGCCTGCTGAGCGGATTGTCTTTCCTGTTCAAGCGCCCCGGCCTGTTGATTACACAACTCTACGCGGTCGGCGTATTGTCGCTGCCCATCATTCTGGTCTCCGGCCTGTTCGTCGGCATGGTGCTGGGTCTGCAAGGCTACGCGAATCTGGTGGATTTCGGCGCAACCTCTTCACTGGGAACGGTGGTCGCGCTATCGCTGGTTCGGGAACTGGGGTCGGTACTGACCGCGCTGTTATACGCCGGGCGAGCCGGTTCGGCGCTGACCGCGGAAATTGGCCTGATGAAAGCCACTGAACAGTTGGCCAGCCTGCAAATGATGGCGGTTGATCCGTTTCCCCGAGTGCTGGCTCCGCGCTTTCTGGCGGGTTGTCTGGCTGTCCCCCTGTTGACCGCGATTTTCACCGCGGTTGGCATCCTGGGCGGCTATTTCGTCGCCGTCGTGCAACTGGGCGTCGACGGCGGTGCGTTCTGGGCGCAGATGCAGGCCAAGGTGCTGTTGTTTCAAGATATTATCAACGGGGTGCTGATTAAAAGCTTCGTCTTTGGCCTGCTGGTCAACTGGGTCGCCCTGTTCGAGGGTTATGAGGCTCTACCCACTTCGGAAGGTGTCAGCCTCGCCACGACCCGCACGGTCGTCGTGTCCTCGCTGGCAGTGTTGGGCTGGGATTTCCTGTTAACGGCGCTGATGTTTGGAGCCTGGTGAGATGCGGCAAAAAAATCTGGAATTAATCGTCGGTCTGTTCGTGCTACTGGGACTGGCGGCCTTTGTGCTGCTGGCCGTGAAGGTCAGCGACCTGACCCGGATTGGCGAGAACGACGGCTATCGCATTACTGCCCGTTTTGAAAATATCGGCGGTCTGAAGGTCAAAGCGCCGGTCGCCCTGGGTGGGGTGCGTATTGGCCGGGTGGTCGGTATCGACCTGGATCGCCAGACCTATGAAGCGGTGGTCACGATGGCTATTGATCCCCGCCACAACCACCTGCCGACGGATTCCAGCGCCAGCATCCTGACGTCCGGCTTGCTGGGTGAACAGTATGTCGGGCTGGAACCGGGCGGGATGGATAGCTATCTGAGCAACGGCGGTGTCGTCCGGTTGACCCAGTCGGCGCTGGTGCTGGAGAAATTGATTGGCCGGGTGCTGACCAGCGTGGCGTCAGGCGATGCGCCCAAGCCGTAAACGAACCTACCGTACTGATTCAGAGAGTTTGAAATTTCCATGAAAAAAATCATCGCATTGAGCTTATTACTGCTGACATTAAGCAGCAGCGTCATTGGCGCAGAGATCAAATCTCCGCAGGACGTCGTGCAAAACACCTCGGCGCAGATGCTGGACGCGCTGCGTAAAAACAGTGCCACGCTTCGGCAGGACTCCAGCCGGATTTATGAGCTGGTCGAAAAGATCGTGCTGCCGAATTTCGATTTTGAAGTGATGTCACGTTGGGTGCTGGGGCGCGCCTGGCAGCAGGCCACGCCGGATCAGCGCCGCCGCTTTGCCGACGAATTCCGCACCTTGCTGGTTCGAACCTATGCCAAGGCATTACTGCAATATTCGGACAATGAGGTGCGGGTGCCGCCACAACCGCCCGCCAGTGGTCAACAGACCACCATTCGCACCGAAGTTCAGCCCAAGACCGGCCAACCTATTCAGATCAACTACAGCATGAATCTGGGCAACAACGGCTGGAAGGTGTACGACGTGACGGTCGATGGCGTCAGTCTGGTCACCAACTATCGCAGCACCTTCGCCAGCCAAATCCGCGACAAGGGTCTGGATGCGGTGATTGTTGATCTCCAACAGCGCAATGCCCAGGGCGGCCGCTGATGGCCGAAGCGACAGCCACACGCGAAGGCGAGACCTTATGCATTTGCGGCGAACTCGACTTCGATTCCGTGGCGGACCTGTGTAAGACCGCCTGCTCGTTATTCCAGACGACCCCCATCCATCGTATTGATCTTAGCGGCGTCGCCCGATCCAACAGCGCCGGGGTCGCCCTGTTAGTGGAATGGTTGAGCCAGGCTCGCCGCCGTCAATGGCCCCTCACCTTTGTCAACATCCCGCCCCAGATGCGCGCCATTATCGAAGTTGCTGAACTGGATACCGTGCTGCTGCTGGACTGAACACTCTCTCACTGACCTTGAACCCCGAATCCCGAACCATGAGCAAACTGATTATCACCGGCGGCGTCCCCTTGTATGGCGAACTGCGGGCTTCCGGCGCGAAAAATGCGGTGCTGCCGATTCTGGCCGCCACGCTACTGGCTGACGCGCCCGTTACCATCCGCAATGTCCCGCATTTGCAGGATGTCACCACCACCATGGAGTTACTGGGCCGGATGGGCGTGGAGCTGGTGGTCGATGAAAAAATGAACATCCAGGTCGATCCGCGTTCCATCCATACCTTCCAGGCACCTTACGAGTTGGTACGGACGATGCGGGCTTCCATTCTGGTGCTGGGACCGCTGGTGGCGCGTTTTGGCCAGGCCGAAGTGTCGCTGCCGGGTGGTTGCGCCATTGGTTCGCGTCCGGTAAATCTGCACATCAAGGGCTTGGAAGCGATGGGTGCCGATATCAGTGTCGAAAACGGCTATATCCGCGCCCGTGCCAACCGATTGAAGGGTGCCCATATCGTGCTGGATCTGGTCACGGTGACGGGTACTGAAAACCTGTTGATGGCGGCCACGTTGGCTCAAGGGACGACGATTCTGGAGAATGCCGCCCGTGAACCGGAAGTCGTCGATTTGGCCGAGTGTCTGATCGCCATGGGCGCGCAGATCAGCGGAGCCGGCACCGATACGCTGGTCATCGACGGCGTGGACAGCCTGCACGGGGCGCATTACCAGGTGCTGCCGGACCGGATTGAAACCGGCACCTATCTGCTGGCCGGCGCGATTACCGGTGGGCGAGTCAAGGTCAAGGATACCCGCCCGGATACGCTGGATGCCGTGCTGATCAAGCTGGAGGAAGCCGGTGCCCAGGTGAATACCGGCCCTGACTGGATTGAAGTCGATATGAACGGCCGCCGTCCCAAAGCCGTCCGTATCCGCACCGCGCCCTATCCGGCGTTTCCGACGGATATGCAGGCGCAGTTCGTCGCCCTTAATGCCGTCGCGGAAGGGACGGGGATGATTACCGAAACCGTGTTTGAGAATCGCTTCATGCATGTGCTGGAACTGCAACGCATGGGCGCACAAATCGAACTGGAAGGAAATACTGCCATCAGCATCGGCATCCCGCGCCTGACGGGGGCACCGGTCATGGCCACGGATTTGCGGGCGTCGGCCAGTCTGATTCTGGCGGCGCTGATTGCCGATGGCGACACGGTGGTGGATCGCATCTATCACATCGACCGGGGCTATGACTGCATTGAAGAAAAGCTCTCGCATCTCGGCGCGCATATTCGCCGGACGCCGGGTTGACCCGCCATGGCGGCGTTGCTGACCATTGCCCTGTCCAAGGGGCGCATTTTCCAGGAAACCCTGCCTCTGCTGGCGGCGGCAGGCATTGTTCCCGTGGATGATCCCGAAACCAGCCGCAAGCTGATTCTCGACACGAATCAGCCTGACGTGAAACTGGTCATCATTCGCGCCACGGATGTGCCGACTTATGTGCAGTACGGGGCGGCGGATGTGGGCGTCGCGGGCAAGGATGTACTGCTGGAGCATGGCGGGGAGGGTTTGTATGAACCGCTGGATTTGCATATCGCTCAATGTCGGCTGATGGTGGCCGGGCGGCCCGATCAGCCGCCCCGGCAAAGCCGACCTCGCATCGCCACCAAGTACGTCAATGTCACCCGCCGCTGGTTTGCCGATCAGGGGCGACAGGTGGAAGTCATCAAGCTGTACGGCTCGATGGAACTGGCTCCGCTGGTGGGGCTGGCGGATTACATCGTCGATGTGGTGGATACCGGCAATACGCTGAAAGCCAATGGCCTGGCCCCGCTGGAGCATATTGCCGACATCAGTTCGCGGCTGATTATCAACAAGGCGGCGATGAAAATGAAACATGCCCGCATCAAGACGATTATGGAACGCATGGCTGCTGCGGTGGGTGCCTGATCCCTCAAGCGGTCAAACCACCCCGTCGACTTCGTCGCCACCCCTCCTTATCCAAGGAGGGGAATTCATGCGGGATTAATCGCTGAAACTTCATAAAAGAAAAGGGAATTTTGCTTCCCGGAGTGTTGCTCATGCCTGACATTCAACGCCTGAATATTGTTGACGCCGATTTCTGGCCGCGCTTGGAAGCGTTGACCGCCTGGGAAGGCGTGGCGGATGAAGCAGTGACCGCCACCGTGCGCGGCATTCTTGCCGGGATCCGCCAGCGCGGTGATGATGCCCTGCTGGAATACACCTATCGTTTCGACCGGTTGGACGCTGCCTGCGCCGCTGATCTGGAAATTCCCGCTGCCCGGTTGCAAGCGGCATTGGCTGCCCTCCCCTCCGCGCAACATGTCGCGCTGGTGACTGCCGCTGCCCGGATTCGCTCTTATGCCGAACGGCAGCGGCAGGAATCCTGGAGCTTTACTGAAGCCGATGGCACGGTACTCGGCCAGCAGGTCACGCCACTGGATCGGGTTGGGCTGTATGTGCCGGGCGGCAAGGCGGCTTATCCCTCGTCGGTGCTGATGAACGCGATTCCCGCCAAAGTGGCTGGGGTGCCGGAGGTGGTGATGGTGGTGCCTGCGCCGGAGGGTGAACTGAATGAACTGGTGCTGGCGGCGGCGGCCGTGGCGGATGTGGATCGGGTATTTACCATCGGCGGAGCGCAGGCGATTGCGGCGCTGGCCTATGGCACGTCTACGGTGCCCCGGGTGGACAAGATTGTGGGACCGGGCAATGTGTATGTCGCCGCCGCCAAGCGCCAGGTTTTCGGCACGGTCGGCATTGACATGATCGCGGGTCCTTCGGAGATTCTGGTGGTTTGCGATGGGCTGACCGATCCCGACTGGATCGCCATGGATCTGTTTTCCCAGGCGGAACATGACGAGGATGCCCAGCCGATCCTGATCAGCCCGGATGCGGCGTTTCTGGAGCAGGTAACGGCCAGTATCGAGCGGTTATTGCCCGGTATGGAACGGCGCGACATTATTAAGGCGTCGCTCAACCGGCGGGCAGCGCTGATTCAGGTGCGGGACTGGAATGAAGCCGCGCAGGTGGTGAATTTTATCGCCCCGGAGCATCTGGAGTTGTCGGTGGAGCAGCCGGAGGACTTCCTGCCGCTGATTCGCCATGCTGGCGCGATCTTCATGGGTCGCCATACCCCGGAGGCGCTGGGCGATTATTGCGCCGGTCCCAATCATGTCCTGCCCACGTCCCGAACGGCCCGGTTTTCCTCACCACTGGGCGTCTACGATTTCCAGAAGCGATCCAGCCTGATCTACTGCTCACCGGCGGGCGCAACTACCCTGGGCCGCACCGCGTCGATTCTGGCGCGGGGTGAGGGGTTGACGGCTCATGCCCGGTCAGCGGAGTTGAGAATTTCTGCCGGTTAAATAGAGTCTTGCGTTGAATTTATACTTTTTGATGCGCGGTATGTGCTGAATGTGGTGGATCTTCTGTAGAGTCATCGGGTTCGCTCCTGATTCAGCGCCAGCAACCGGCGTAATACCTCGTCATCGTTCAAGTCGGCAGGCCAACTGTAAGCGGCGGCCACCGCTGCATCGAGGGTGCGATGGGCGTGATCCAGCCAGGCCGGGCGCTGGTTGTAGAGATTCGTCAGTGTGCGCTTTTTCAACTCAGCGGCGTGTTCCGGCTTGGGGATCAGGCGGTCGGGGTAGGCCCTCACCCCCGGCCCCTCTCCCATGGGGAGAGGGGAGA
>JAIFNF010000267.1 GCA_020047885.1 Gammaproteobacteria bacterium
AAACCGAACCGAACCTGAACATGGTGATGGACATCCCGGTCACCCTGTCGCTGGAGTTGGGCCATACCCGCATGAGCGTCCGCGAGTTGCTGCAATTGACGCAAGGTTCCGTGGTAAAACTGGACCGGCCGGGCGGTGATCCCCTGGATATTCTGGTCAATGGCTGCCTGGTGGCCCGAGGCGAGGTGGTCGTCATCAACGAGCGCTTCGGGGTGCGCATTACCGACATCGTCAGCCCGGAAGAGCGGATTCGCCGGTTACGATGACCCTCATGCGCACGGCTCTCATCGTTCCCAGTTGGATGCTGGCGTGGCCGACATGGGCGCAGGCGGCTGCCGCGGAACCGGCACGTATTGAATCCAACCTGTTCAGCAGCGGCCTGTTAACGCAACTCACCCTGGGGCTGGTGGTGGTGCTGGCGCTGGCGGTCGGACTGAGCTGGATATTGCGCCGCTATGCCCTGCCCCGCGATGGTTTGATCCGGGTCGTCGGGGGGCTGCCACTGGGGACCCGTGAACGCCTGTTGCTGATTGAAGTCGATGACGTGCGGTTGCTGATTGGTGTCACTGCTCAGCGGATTCAAACCCTGCATGTCTTTACCACCCCGGTGAGCGAGCCGTTTACCCTGCACCCGGACCCGCCGCATGACCCGCCATCCGCCTGAATACCGTAGCCAGTGGCTGATCATCGCTGGATTGAGCGGCGCGTTGCTGATTGTGCTGAGCAGTATGGCGCAGGCGGCTCCCGACGGGCTACCGGCCGTGACAATTACGCCGACCGAGGGCGGCGGTGAGACTTGGTCGCTGAGTCTGCAAATCCTGGCGCTGATGACCGCCATGACCCTGCTGCCGTCCGCCTTGCTGATGATGACGGCCTTCACGCGCATCATCATCGTGCTGGCGCTGTTACGGCAAGCCCTGGGCACCATGCAGACGCCCAACAACCAGATTTTGATCGGTCTGGCGTTGTTCCTGACCTTTTTCATCATGTCGCCGGTGATCGAGCGCATCAACGAACGGGCACTGGTTCCCTATCTCAGCGACAAGCTCAGCTTCCAAGACGCCATCAAAGAAGCGCAGTTGCCCTTACAGGCGTTTATGCTGGCCCAGACCCGGGAAAACGATCTGGCGCTGTTTACCAAGCTGTCCGGCCGGGAATCGCTGGAATCGCTGGATCAGGTGCCGTTTTCCTTGTTGGTGCCCGCCTATATCACCAGCGAACTCAAGACCGCGTTCCAGATCGGCTTCATGCTGTTCATGCCGTTTCTGATTATTGATCTGGTGGTGTCCAGTGTGCTGATGGCGATGGGTATGATGATGCTCTCGCCGATGACAATTTCCTTTCCCTTCAAATTGATGTTATTCGTGCTGGTGGATGGCTGGACCCTGATCATGACCACTCTGGCGTCCAGTTTTTACTTACCCTGACTCCTGGAGATGGCCATGACCCCGGAAACTATCCTCACGCTCGGCCAGCGCGCACTGGAACTCACCATTCTGATTTCAGCGCCCATGCTATTGACCGGGCTGGCGGTCGGCGTTCTCGTCAGTTTGTTTCAAGCGGCGACCCAGATTAATGAAATGACCTTGACCTTCGTTCCCAAACTGATCGCGATTGCTGCAGTGCTGCTATTAGCCGGACAGTGGATGCTCGGCCTGCTGATTGATTTCACCCAGACCCTGTTCAAGGAAATCCCTAACCTGATCGGCTAGACCATGCACATCAGTAGCGCTGAAATTGCCGCCTGGGTCGGCGGATTTCTATGGCCGCTGACCCGGGTATCCGCGATGATGATGGTCGCGCCGGTCTTCGGTTCGCGGGTGATCCCTCGCCGGATCCGGCTCATGACGACACTGGCGCTGACTTGGGCCATCCTGCCGTTCGCTCCGCCCATGCCGATTGTCGAACCGCTGAGTCCTGACGGTCTGTTGATCACCATCCAGCAAGTGCTCATTGGCCTGAGCATCGGGTTTATCTTGCGCCTGGTGTTTGGTGCGCTGGAATTGGGTGGTCAGGTGATCGCCATGCAGATCGGCCTGAGTTTCGCCAGCATGGCCGACCCGCAGAATGGCTCACAAAGTCCGTTGATCAGCCAGCTCTATACCATGCTGGGCACCCTGATCTTTCTGGCGCTGAATGGCCATCTGGTGTTGATCCAACTGCTGGTCGATAGTTTCAGGGCATTGCCGGTTGCGCCGACCGGCATTGACCGTGACTGGCTGTGGGTGTTGGTCACTTGGGGCAGTCAGATGTTTGTTGGCGCGGTGCTGGTTGCGTTGCCCGCGATCGTTTCGCTGCTGGTTGTCAACCTAGCTTTTGGTGTCATGGTACGCGCCGCGCCGCAGTTAAATATTTTCGCCGTCGGCTTTCCCATTACCCTGGTACTCGGGCTGTTGATCATTCTCTACAGTTTGCCGACCTTGCTCTATCAACTGGAGCATCTGTTCGGTGAAGCCTTTCGCAGCATCGGGAAACTGATGGGAGGAGACGGCTGATGGCTGAAAACGAAGACGGTCAGGAAAAAACCGAAGACGCAACGCCCCGACGCCAGGAAGATGCCGCTAAAAAAGGGCAGATCGTCCGTTCCCGTGAGTTGACGACGCTGGCCATGCTACTTGTCGCCGCCAGTGGCTTGCTCATGCTAGGCCCCAGGCTCATCGAAGAACTGGCGGTGCAGATGCGCTCTGGGCTGGCCATGGATGCCAGGAAAATGATGGATCCCGGGCAGATTCCGGCGGTACTGGGACAAATATTTGTCGACTGGGTGCTGCTACTGGCTCCCCTTCTTGGGTTAATGCTGGTTATTGCCCTGCTGGCACCGATCGCCCTCGGTGGTTGGACCTTCGCCCTGAAATTGAAATGGGATCGGCTGGATCCCGTCAAGGGCATTGGTCGGCTGTTCTCCTGGAATTCGCTGATGGAGTTGTTCAAGGCGCTGATCAAATTTCTGGTCGTGGGCACCGCGGCCGTCATTCTGCTTTGGGGGTGGGCACCGGAACTGCTGCATCTGGGTCGGGAACCGTTATTACCGGCGCTGACCCACACCGCTGATATTCTGGGTTGGGCTTTCCTGATCCTGAGCCTGCCCATGCTACTGATCGCTGGCGTCGATGTACCTTTCCAGATTTTCAATCACATTAAAAACCTGCGGATGACCAAGCAGGAAGTGCGTGACGAATCGAAGGACACCGAGGGCAAGCCCGAGGTTAAAGCTCGCATCCGTCGCCTGCAAATGGAATTTGCCCAGAAGCGGATGATGGAGAAAGTGCCGACCGCCGATGTGGTCGTCACCAATCCTAGCCACTACGCGGTGGCGATGGAATACAAGCAGGCCACGATGGCCGTCCCGGTGATTGTCGCCATGGGCGTTGAACAAACCGCATTGCGTATCCGCGAATTGGCGGCTCAGCACCGGGTGCCGCTGGTGCAATCGCCGTTACTAGCCCGTGCGCTGTACTACAATGGCAAACTTGACAAACCGATTCCCAACCCCCTCTATCGCGCCGTCGCCCAGATCCTGGCCTATCTCTATCGTCTGCGCCAGGAAGATCCCTTCAACCGAGACCCGATCATTATTGAAGATGTCCCGGTGCCGCCTGATCTGCGCACCGATTAAGAAAGGGAAAATCTGATGAATCTGTCGGCTGCCTGGAGCAGCATGACCCGTTCTGGCCTGGGCGCACCGCTGCTCATGGTCATGATCCTGATGATGGTGGTTATCCCGCTTCCACCGTTTGCACTGGATGTGTTGTTCACCTTCAATATTGCCCTGTCGCTGGTGGTGCTGCTGGCCACGGTTTATAGCGAACGACCGCTGGATTTTTCGGCGTTCCCCACCGTGATCCTGGTCACCACGCTATTGCGGTTGGGACTCAACGTCGCCTCGACCCGGGTGGTCTTGTTGAATGGCCACACCGGCGGCGATGCAGCGGGTAAGGTCATTGAAGCTTTTGGCCACTTTGTGGTCGGCGGCAACTACACGATCGGCATTGTGGTCTTCGCCATTTTGACCATCATTAACTTCATGGTGGTCACCAAGGGCGCCGGACGGGTATCGGAAGTGAGCGCCCGTTTCACCCTGGACGCTATGCCGGGCAAACAGATGGCTATCGACGCCGACCTTAACGCCGGGGTCATTGATCAGGCTGAAGCCAAGCAACGCCGCGCCGAAGTCGTGCAGGAAGCCGATTTCTATGGCTCCATGGACGGCGCCAGCAAGTTCGTCCGTGGCGACGCCGTGGCCGGCTTGTTGATTACCTTTATTAATGTTTTTGGCGGCATCATCATCGGCGTCCTAGAACACAAGTTACCTTTTGCCGAAGCGGCCCAGTTCTACACGCTATTGACCATTGGCGATGGTCTGGTCGCCCAAATTCCCTCACTGCTACTGGCTACCGCCAGCGCTATCCTCGTCACCCGCTCTTCCGGGGCGCAGGATATCGGCCAACAAGTCACCAAGCAATTGTTTGGCAGCCCGCAGGCGCTGGGCGTCACTGCGGCGATTATCGGCATGATGGGCCTGATTCCGGGCATGCCCAATCTGGTCTTTCTGAGCCTGTCCGCCGGTGCCGGCTACTTGGCTTGGCGGGTTTATCAGCGTCAGCAGGCCGCCGCTGAGCTGACCGATGCCGAGGGGGGGGGCAGCCCTGCCGCCGGACCGGGTTCGCCGGACAGCGCGGCGGATACCCGGGAAGTCGGCTGGGATGATGTGCCGCCGCTGGATACAATTGGCATGGAAGTCGGCTATCGGCTGATTGCCCTGGTGGATCGCAATCAGAACGGTCAATTACTGTCCCGGATCAAGGGGGTACGCAAAAAACTCTCACAGGAACTGGGTTTTCTGATTCCCCCGGTGCATATCCGCGATAATCTCGATCTATCCCCGACGGCTTACCGCATCACCCTGCTCGGTGTCACCGCCGCCGAAGCGGAGGCGTTCCCGGACCGGCAGCTCGCCATCAATCCCGGTCAGGCGCAAAGTAATCTGCCCGGCATCGCGACCCAGGACCCGGCGTTCAAACTGCCCGCCGTGTGGATTGAGCCGAATCTGCGTGAACAGGCTCAGACCCTCGGGTACACGGTCGTCGATGCCAGCACGGTGATCGCCACTCACCTGAACCAGATTCTGCTGAGCCACGCGCATGAACTGCTGGGTCATGAAGAAACCCAGCAGTTGCTGGATCGACTCGCGAACGCCATGCCGCGCTTGGTGCAGGATCTGGTGCCGAAAACGCTGACGCTGCGGGTCGTTGTCCGGGTGCTGCAAAATCTGCTGCTCGAGCAGGTTCCGATCCGCGATATGCGAACGATCGCCGAAACTTTGGCGGAGCACGGCGCCCGGAGTCAGGACCCTGACATGTTGACAGCAGCCGTTCGGGGGGCGTTGGGACGGATGATTATTCAAAATATCAATGGATTAGAGGAAGAATTGCCGGTTATGACTCTGGCTGGAGAGCTGGAACAAATCTTGCTGCGTACTTTGCAAACAGGCCGGGACGAACAAGCCCCTCTGGAACCGGGACTGGCTGAACGTCTGCATAAGGCGCTGCTGGACACCGCACAGAAGCAGGAATTGGTCGGGCAACCGGCGGTGCTTCTGGTTCCCGACGCGATTCGCGTGATGTTGGCGCGCTTCACGCGGCATGGGATTCCGGGCCTGCAAGTCCTGGCCTTTAGCGAGATCCCCGAGGACAAGAAACTCAAGGTCATCGCCACCGTAGGCAAGTAAGCGAACCGAATGATTGGCCGGGGATGCGGCCACCGTGACTACAGCGGGAAAAAGCCATGAAGATCAAAAGATTGTGCGCCTCTAATATCCGGGAGGCCATGCGCAAGATCCGGGAGGAACTGGGACCCGACGCGGTGATCCTGTCCAACCAGCGGACCGCTGCCGGTTTCGAAATCGTGGCGGCGATTGACTATGATGAAAAAACCCTGCAACAGGCGACTGCCGAGGCTGCAGCCCAGCGGCGCACCTTATCCCGCGACATCGAAGTCCGCTCTGAACCGGACGCCGAGTTCAGCGCCTCACCGGCGACCGAGCCGCCGGCGGTCGCAATGCCCCGACGGGTCACTCCGGTTGAGCGACCGGCAGCACCACCCGCTCCGGTAGAACGGGAACGCCCGGTGCCGACGCGGCCCGACCGATCGCGGGTGGTTTGGGCGCAAGACCCGTTGCTGGTTGAAATGCGTAAAGAAATTCAAGTGATGCACAACCTGCTGGAGCATCAACTGACGGGTCTGGCCTGGGGGGAAATGGCCCGCCGTCATCCGCATCGCGCTGATTTGCTCGGCCAACTGCTCGATTTTGGGTTGAGTCCGGATTTATGCCTGCGGTTGGCCGAGGCCACTACCAGCGAAAACGATCCCGAACGAGCTTGGCGGCTGGCGCTGGAAACACTGGGACACAACCTGTCGGTCACCGAAGACGATATTCTGACGCATGGCGGCGTCGTCTCGCTGATTGGCGCTACGGGGGTCGGTAAGACCACCACCATCGCCAAGCTGGCGGCGCGCTATAACCTGCGGCATGGTCCGCGTCGGGTCGCGCTGATTACCACGGACAGCTACCGGATTGGTGCCTTTGAACAGCTCTCCACCTTCGGTGTGATCATGGATGCGCCGGTCCGACTGGTCAGCACCGCCCAGGAATTACGCGACGCCATTACCGGATTCTCCGATAAGTCACTGATTCTGATCGACACTGCCGGCATGAGCCAGCGTGATCTACGCCTGTCGCAGCAATTTGCGCTGCTCAAAGATGCCCCCTACATTCGCAACTATCTGGTGCTGGCCGCTAACGCCCTGCATTCGGTGCTACGAGAGACCGCGACCGCTTTTAGTCGCGTCCCCCTGAGCGGCGCCATCATCACCAAGGTCGATGAAACCACCCGACTGGGCGCAGCGCTGTCCGCCGTGCATGAAAAAGGCCTGCCACTGGCCTATATTAGTAATGGTCAACGAGTGCCGGAAGATCTTCAGGCGGCGCGCATTGACGCCCTGATTCGTATGGGCGAAGAATTCGCTGGATTGTATGGCGAA
>JAIFNF010000198.1 GCA_020047885.1 Gammaproteobacteria bacterium
CCGCTTTCGGATTTCGGTACGGGTCGAGGGGACGCGGGAAGCGGCGTTCTACCTATACGCCGTCGGTCAGCCGCAACCGAGCTGGGCGTACAATTCCGATAATGTCTGGTTGCCGATGCCCCGGGATCGCCAGTTGATTTTGCGGGCGGAGGGAGAGCCGTTTTTTGGCGACTGGGGCAGCGAAGTGCGGATTATTGCCTGGCGGTGAGTAATCGCCCCCAAGGGGTGAGGGCGTTGTTGTTAGGCAGGCAAAAAATATTCCCACACCCTTCCGAACCTAGCCACGGAAAAACACGGAAAAACACGGAAGATTCTTTTTCCGTGCCTTCCGTGTCTTTCCGTGGCTCTGTCCTCATACGCGGTCAAAGCGATGATCCAAGCTGACTGGAGGATTTTTATTGCGAGTTGCCTTAAGCCAGCTTCCGATATTTGATCCGGTGTGGCTGATCGGCATCGACACCCAGCCGGCGTTTCCGATCCGCTTCATAGTCTGCGTAGTTGCCCTCGAACCACACCACCTGTGAATCGCCCTCGAAGGCCAGAATATGCGTAGCGACGCGATCCAGGAACCAGCGGTCATGGGAGATGATCACCGCACAACCGGCGAAGGTGAGCAACGCCTCCTCCAGCGCCCGCAGCGTCTCCACATCGAGATCATTGGTTGGTTCGTCCAGCAGCAGCACGTTGCCGCCGCTTTTCAACAACTTGGCAAGGTGGACCCGGTTGCGTTCGCCGCCGGACAGATCCTTGATGAACTTCTGCTGATCCGATCCTTTGAAATTGAACCGGCCCACATAAGCGCGTGAATTGATCTGGTAGCTACCAATCGCGACCAGATCCAGCCCGTCGGAAATTTCCTGCCAGACCGTTTTGCTGCCATCCAGACTGTCCCGCGACTGATCCACATAGGCCAGCTTGACGGTATCACCAATCCGCAGGGTGCCACTGTCCGGCTGCTCCTGCCCGACCAGCATCCGAAACAGCGTGGTTTTGCCCGCGCCATTGGGGCCGATGATGCCGACAATGCCGCCTTTGGGCAAATTGAAGTCCAGACCGTCGATCAGCAGTCGGTCACCGAAGCCTTTGCCGAGTTGCTTGGCTTCTACGACCAGTTCGCCCAGCCGGGGGCCGGGGGGAATGTAGAGTTCCTGGGTTTCATTGCGTTTCTGGAATTCCTGGGACTCCAGTTCATCAAACCGGGCCAGACGGGCCTTGCTTTTGGCATGGCGACCCTTGGGGTTGGAGCGCACCCATTCCAGTTCCGCCTTCATGGCTTTAGTATGCGCGGTTTCCTGCTTCTCCTCGATCTCCAGGCGCTGTTCCTTCTGATCCAGCCACGACGAGTAGTTGCCTTCCCAGGGAATGCCATAACCGCGATCCAGTTCCAGAATCCAGCCGGCGACGTTATCGAGGAAGTAGCGATCATGGGTGACGGCGATTACCGTACCGGGGTAGTCGCGGAGGAAGCGCTCCAGCCAGGCGACCGATTCCGCGTCGAGATGGTTGGTGGGTTCATCCAGCAGCAGCATGTCCGGCTTGGAGAGCAGCAATCGGCACAGCGCGACGCGGCGTTTTTCGCCACCGGACAGCGGGGTGACCTCGGCGTCCCAGGGCGGCAGGCGCAGGGCATCGGCGGCAACATTCAGGGTGCGATCCAGGTTATGGCCGTCCACCGCTTGCAGATACGCTTCCAGATCGCCCTGTTCAGCAGCCAGTTTCTCGAAATCGGCGTCGGGATCAGCATAAGCCGCGTACACCTCATCCAATCGAGCCTGCGCGGCCTTGATCGGCGCGACGGCTTCTTCGACATTGCCGCGCACGTCTTTGGCCGGGTCAAGCTGTGGTTCCTGAGTCAGAAAGCCGATGTTGATCCCGGCCTGCGGGCGGGCTTCGCCGAGGATGTCGGTATCGAGGCCGGCCATGATGCGCAGCAGGGTCGATTTGCCAGAGCCGTTCAGGCCGAGGACGCCAATCTTGGCACCGGGGAAGAACGACAGGGAAATATTCTTGAGAATTTCCCGCTTGGGCGGCACAACTTTGCCCACGCGGTTCATAGTGTAGATGTATTGAGCCATGCGATCCTGGTCGGTCCGGGGTGAACGAAAGTGGTGGGAAAATCAGGCCGCGCTGCGGGCGGGCAGGACGGTTTTCAGCTTGTTATGCGTCTCGCGCAACATCTTCTCGGTGGTTTCCCAGTCCACGCAGGCGTCAGTGATCGACACGCCGTATTTTAATTGGCTGTGATCTGCGGGCAATGACTGACTGCCCCAGCCCAGGTTGCTTTCAATCATCAGCCCGACAATAGAGGTGTTGCCTTCCATGATCTGGTGGGTGCAGTCGCGCATCACCAGCGGTTGCATGGCGGGGTCTTTGAAGGAATTAGCATGGCTGCAATCCACCACTACGTTCACCGGCAATTTCTTGTCGCGCAACGCCTTCTCGCACAGAGCAATCGACACCGAATCATAGTTGGGGCGGTCGCCGCCGCGCAGCACGACATGGCCGTAACGATTGCCCAACGTGCGGATGACCGCCGACTGCCCGAAGGGATTGATCCCCAGGAAGCTGTGTGGCCGGGCAGCCGATTGCAGCGCGTTAATCGCTACTTCCAGACTACCATTGGTGCCGTTTTTGAAGCCGACCGGCATGGACAAGCCGCTGGCGATTTCGCGGTGGGTCTGTGATTCGGTGGTGCGGGCGCCAATCGCCGTCCAGGCAATCAGGTCGGAAATATATTGCGGGATAATCGGATCCAGCGCCTCGGTGCCAGCGGGCAGACCCAGTTCCGCCATATCCAGCAGCAGGCGACGGGCAATCTGCAACCCTTCGTCGATGCGGAAGGTATCGTCCATGCGCGGATCGTTGATCAAGCCCTTCCAACCCACGGTGGTGCGCGGCTTCTCGAAATAGACCCGCATGATGATGAACAGCGTGTCCTTCACCTCGTCAGCCAGGGTCTTCAGGCGCAGGGCATAGTCATGGGCGGCGTCGACATCATGAATCGAGCAGGGGCCGACGACGACAAACAGGCGGGGATCCTGACGGTCAAGAATGCGTTTGACCGTCTCGCGAGCCTGAAATACGGTATCTGCCGCCACATCGCTCAGGGGCAGGCGCTGCCGGATGTCGTCGGGAGTCGGCAGGACATCCACGGCGGCGACATTAAGGTTGTACAGGTTTTGCATGGGCGTGAAATCGAAGGTCGTCAATGAAGGAAATCAAAGTGAAGTCGGGACTTTTAGCCTAGCGGACGCCAGCCCGTCAAGCGGAGGCGTAGTAGCGTGGTAGTCGCGTTAGTCCCGCAGACTGATGATCGGCCAGCCACATTCCCGGGCATGGCGGGTCAGCTTCGGGTCAGGATCGACCGCGACCGGATAGGTCACGCGATTGAGCAGCGGCAGGTCGTTGTGCGAATCGCTGTAGAACCCACTGCCGGCCAGATCATGGCCAGTTTCCGCCAGCCAGGCCTCCAGTCGCGCCACCTTGCCCTGTTGGAAGCAGGCCAGGCCAACCGTGCGACCCGTGTAGCGGCCATCGATCATTTCCGGTTCGGTGGCCAGTAAGTGCGGGATCCGCAGTCGTTCCGCAATCGGTTCGGTGATAAAGCGATTGGTGGCGGTGACAATGACCAAGACATCCCCAGCATTGCGGCGCTGGTTCAGCAACTGATCGGCTTTGGGCAACATAATCGGCTCGATTTTATCGGCCATGAACCGCTCCCGCCAAGCGTGCAGTTCATGCAGCGGACGCCCAGTCAGGGGTTGCAGCATAAACGCCTGATAGGCGTAGATATCCAGCGTCCCCGCCTCGTAGTCGCCATAGAAGCGCTGATTTTCTTGCTGATACTCGCTATCAACCAGCCCCTGTTCGACCAGGAACCGGCCCCAGAGATAATCGCTGTCGCCGCCCAACAAGGTGTTATCCAGATCAAAAATTGCCAGACTCATCAGAGATATTCCGTAGTCATGTTCGTGGGGGCTGATTCGTCGTCGTCCAGTCCGTATTGCCGGAGTTTCTTGCGTAAGGTGCCGCGATGGATACCGAGCAGGTCGGCGGCTTTGGTTCGGTTACCCTCGGTGCGCAGCATCACCATCTCCAACAGTGGCACCTCCATCTCCTGCAACACCAGGTCATAGAGATTGCTCGGTTGCTGGTCGCCCAGATTGTGAAAATAGATGCACAGGGCTTCATAAACGTGTTCGCGTAACGGGGTGCCGGGCAACAGATCAACCGGTGAATCAGCAGTGGGCAGGTTCATACAGCGAGGGACTTCCGGGCGCCTTCCAGCAGCACCCAGTCTTCCCGTTGCCGGGGCGGGGCAAAGGTGAAATCGTGGGCGAAAGCCGCCTGCACCGCGTCCGCGTGTTGTTCCAGAATCCCCGACAACGCCAGTCGCCCACCCGGTTTCACCTGCCGGGCGAATTCCGGAGCCAGTCGCACCAGCACCCCCGCCAGAATATTGGCTACCAGCACATCCACAGTCAGCGCCGGCGGCAATTCCCCGGGCGCGGCCAGCGTCAGCCGATCCTCAACGTCATTTTCGGAAGCGTTGTCATCGCTGGCCAATAACGCTTGCGGGTCGATATCCACCGCCCAGACCCGGCGTGCGCCCAGTTTGGCGGCGGCAATCGCCAGAATGCCTGAACCACAGCCGTAATCCAGCACGGTTTGTTCTGCCATCTCCACGCTGTCCAGCCATTCCAGACAAAGCGCAGTGGTCGGGTGCGTCCCGGTGCCGAAAGCTAATCCCGGATCGAGGCGAATGTTGATGGCATTCGGGTCGGGCGGGGTGTGCGTGGTCGGGCAAATCCACAGCCGCTGACCAAAGCGCATCGGGTGAAAATCATCCATCCAGGCGCGCACCCAGTCGCGCTCTTCCAGTTCGGTCAAGCAACATTCCGGGAGAATGGGTGCGTGCAGGAGGCAGTGCAGTTGGCGTTTGACGACCTCAATATCGGTCTGCGCGTCGAACAGCCCGGTGACGCAGGTTTGACTCCATAACGGTGTCTCGCCGGGTCCCGGCTCCAGCACCGGCTGATCGCCAGCGTCCTGTAGCGTGACGGCCAGTGCGCCGACGTGCAGCAAGGCGTCTTCGAGTTGCTCAGCGGTATGGTCGATGGCTTGAAGACTCAGTTGCAACCAGGGGGCCATGGCGTCATCACTCATCAGCGAACTCCCAGCAGTTGCTTTTCCAGATAGTGAATGTCCATGCCGCCATCCAGAAAGCGCGCGTCGCTGAGAATCCGTCGATGCAGCGGCGCATTGGTTTTAATGCCATCAACCACCAGTTCCGCCAACGCCCCGCGCATCCGGGCTATGGCGACCTCGCGGGTTTCGCCGTGGGTAATCAGCTTGCCAATCATGGAGTCGTAATTCGGCGGGACCCGGTAACCATTATACAAGTGCGAATCGACCCGGACGCCCGGCCCCCCCGGCGCGTGATATTGCGTCACCGTACCGGGAGAGGGTGCAAAGGTGTCCGGATCTTCGGCATTCAGTCGGCATTCCACCGCGTGGCCACGAAGGTGAATTTCGTCCTGACGATAGCCGAGCGGGAGGCCGGCAGCGATGCGCAATTGCTCCTTGACGATGTCAACGCCGGTAATCAATTCCGTGATCGGATGCTCAACCTGCACCCGGGTATTCATTTCGATGAAGTAGAACTCACCGTCCTGGTAGAGAAATTCAAAAGTCCCGGCACCCCGATAGCCGATGCGCTGACAGGCGTCGATGCAGACCTGACCGATTCGTCGGCGCTGCGCGGCAGTGATGCCCGGCGCTGGCGCTTCCTCAATGACCTTTTGATGGCGGCGCTGCATGGAGCAGTCGCGCTCGCCCAGGTAAATCACGTGACCGTGGGTATCCGCCAGCACCTGAATTTCAATATGGCGGGGATGTTCCAGGTACTTTTCCATGTACACGGTCGGATTGCCGAACGCGGCTCCGGCTTCGCTGCGGGTGAGATCGAGCGTGGTCAGCAGCGCCGCTTCGCTATGCACCACGCGCATCCCGCGCCCGCCGCCGCCGCCGGCCGCTTTGATGATAATCGGGTAGCCAATCTCGCGGGCGATGCGCAGATTCTCATGATCATCATCGCCCAGTAGTCCGTTCGAACCCGGGACGCAGGGCACCCCCGCTTCCTGCATGGCACGGATGGCCGAGACCTTGTCGCCCATCAACCGGATGGTTTCCGGGCGGGGGCCAATGAAAATGAAGCCGCTTTGTTCAACTCGTTCCGCGAAATCGGCGTTCTCGGACAGGAAACCGTAGCCGGGATGAATCGCGACTGCGTCCGTGACCTCGGCAGCGCTGATGATCGCCGGCATGTTCAGATAGCTCTCGGCGGCTGGCGGCGGACCGATGCAGACGGTTTCATCGGCCAGTCGCACGTGTTTCAAATCGCGGTCGACCGTGGAATGCAGGGCGACCGTGCGGATACCGAGTTCCCGGCAGGCGCGCAGGATGCGCAGGGCGATTTCTCCCCGGTTGGCGATAACGACTTTTTCGAGCATGGCAGGCAGGCTATTCAATGACCAGCAGGGGTTGGTCGTATTCGACCGGTTGACCGTTTTCGACCAAGATGCGGGTTATGGTCCCGGAATAGTCCGCGTCAATCTGGTTGAACATCTTCATCGCCTCAATGATGCAGGCTGGGTCGCCGGTAGTGACGGTCTGGCCGATTTCCACAAACGGCTTGGATCCCGGCGTGGCCGAGCGATAGAAGGTACCGACCATCGGCGCCCGCAGGATATGCCCCTTGATGGCGGGTTCCGCTTCAGCAACCGGTGGCAGTGCGGCAGGCGTGGCGGCGGGTGGATGAGCCGATGGTGGCGCACCGTAACCGGGCATCGCCCAAAAGGGCGGCGACATGGTCATGGGCGCGCCCCCTTGAGGATGGCGACTGATCCGCACCGAATCCTCACCCTCCTTGATTTCGATTTCGGCAATACCCGAGGTTTCGAGCAGCTCGATGAGCTTCTTGACTTTGCGAATGTCCATCGGCATGGCAGCGGAGTCCTGATCAAACAAAGGGAGCGATTGCCGCTCTATCCCTTTCCCAGATCGCTTCACTGTGAGGGCGTTTCTGCAAAAACTTCTACCAAGCTCGGTGCCGTCAAGACCCGCTCGCCCCAGATGAGCAGCGTATCGCTGTCCGCTGCCGCCAACCGCGCCAGAATTTCGGCATCCAGGGATCCGAAGCGCCGAGCCAACAGGCGTTGTAACAATAATAATTCACCTTCCTGACGGCCTTCCTGACGGCCTTCCTGACGGCCTTCCTGATGGCCTTCCTGACGGCCTTCCTGACGGCCTTCCTGACGGCCTTCCTGACGGCCTTCCTGACGGCCTTCCTGACGGCCTTTTTCGATCCCCTGCTGTTTCCACTCTTGGGTCCACTCGATCACTCGTTCCGCTAACATGTTGTGTACCTCGCTCAGTTCCAATACGGCATCAATGCGTACTCCCGGCACGCGTACCGGCAGCAGCACGTCGCGTAACCACACGGCAAAGGCCCGGCGTAAACTGTCTTGCCGGGGCGCTTGTAACCAGTCAATCAGGCGTTCGATCACCGCCTGCACGTCGTCCGGCCCCCGGCTATTTTCCAACCGGAAGAGCGCCGCCGCCAGGTTCTGTAAGGGGGCTAACTCGGCTTCCTGATAGCTGTTTTCTTCCAGTAGCAGATAGTGCAACCGGGGTTGATACTGTTCCAGTCCCACCGGTGGGGGCACGATGAGATCGGTCAGCTGGGTCTTGGCCGTCCAGTGGCGTCGACCGTTGTACAGCACGATGGGAACCACCGGCGGTAATAGGTCGTCCTCGGTGAGCTGCTTGGTGCGGATCAAATCCTGATAC
>JAIFNF010000097.1 GCA_020047885.1 Gammaproteobacteria bacterium
GCCTGTATTCGCAGGGTGCCCTCTATTATCTTGAGGACAGCAACGATATAAATTTTGAAAGTCCACTTCCGGGATGTACGAAGGATGTACTTCAGGGGTGGGCATGTCGGCAACTGGTTTACGAGAATACTTCGGGTATCGTGCGCGCTGTTTTCACTTCAGGTAGTCAGACAGGTCCGGTAACCATTATCGTCTCGGCACAGGATCCGAACGTTGACTCTAATTCTCCTGGAGTTAGACCAGTAGTGAGTGCTGAATTGACCCTTAATGTCGTCGATGATAGGCCCGATAAAGGTCGCCCGACCTCGATGACGTTTACTGGCCCATATGTTGACGCAGTCATTGCGGGTGAATCGCGGTTTGAATGCGTAATTCCTGATACACCTGGTGATGTAAATTACGATTGTCTCCGTGATGGCAGTTACAACCGGGTGATCGGCGTGTTGGTCAACGACATCAACGGCAATCCGACCGCCCAGAACACCCGTGTGGATTTCTACCTGATTGATGGGCCGATTACGGGTTATCCAGGGAATCCGGGTTCGTTCTTCATTGCGGGCAATAACGGTAATCCACAAGAGGGTGTATTTTCGTTCAATACACCTAATGGGAACTTTTTAACCAGACAGGTTCGTCCCTTCGAACATCTGGTGTTGGATGGACGGCAACTGATACCCGTACCGGACCAGCCGTTGCCGAATAATCAGTTTCTGACGGGAATTCGCTCCATAGATACGGTGATTGATCAGAACAATTTAACGATCCGGAACGTGCCTACTCAAGTGACGGGCAAGCCATTCAATCCAGGGCAGGATAATGGCGCTACGGTTCCTTATGTGATTGGTCGTGCTGAACATGGGGCCATCCTCTCGCCAGGCTTTACCAATGTGAAAGGGATGGCGAATACCCTGCTGACCTACCCGGTATCACGGATTGGTCAAACTGCAATCTTGGTTGGTTGCATCAATGATCCTGACCCAGAACGTAATAATGAGGCACCGGTTTGTGCGCTGCTGAATACCTGTGATGCCAACGGCGCGAATTGCAAGTCGGTTTATCTGGGAGTGACGAATGGTTTTGACCGGACGCTAACCGTCTCGACGACCAGCCTGGGGCCGAACCGCACTACGGATGTGCAGATGTGTTTGCGGGATGTGAATTTCACCCCACTGCCAGCCACAGAGATCCGTTACGACATCGGTTTGCGGGGCACGGCGAAAGTGATGGTCAATGGGGTAGAAGGAACTCCGGGCAAGGTTCTGACGGGTGAGAATGGCTGCACGGTGGTAAAGATTGCCAGCAGCGGCCAGATTCCCGGCAGTCTGCCGATCCCGCTGGTGTTTACCGCCGATTACAACGGAGCGCTTCCGACGACCATAGAGATTCGGGCACCGGGCAATGGCAAGATGGATGGCCTGTTTAATTGTGAATTTGCTTTTGATAAAGGGACTGCTGAATGCAAGGGTACCCTGCGGCTGACCGATGATGAAGGTTCGCCGATGGCCGATGTCTTGATCGCGCTGGCACCCTCTAAGCCGCCGTTTCCTTTTGAACTGACCTTTGATCCAGCGGAGGGCGTTTTTGGCAAGACCAATGCGGAAGGTCTGTTGAATGTGGCGATAAGTCTGGATGGTCCGGGCGACTATACCTTCACCTTCCAGACTGCAGTGGGCGGTACGGCGACGTATACGCTGGATGTTACCGTGAAGGAGGTGGGTGAATTGGCGGTGACATTGGTTGGGCCGACTACCGGACAAGTGGGACAGCCGTTTAGTGCAGTGTTGCAGGCGGAGGGTGGGGTGCCGCCTTATGCGTTCTCCTTGCTGTCGGGGTCATTGCCGCCGGGTTTGGGCTTGAGTGCAAGTGGAACGATCAGCGGGACGCCGACTGAGGAAGGGACGTTCAGCTTCGCGGTGCAGACTAAAGACAGCAAGGAGGCTGTTGGTTTTGCGGCATTCACGATCACCATCGGCAAGCAACCGGCGCTGACTGTGGCGTTGACGCCGACCACCGGCGCGGTGAATGTGCCGTATAACGGTGTGGCGACCGCGACGGGCGGTACCGAGCCGTATCGGTTCGAGCGGCTGGCGGGCAGTCTGCCACCGGGCTTGACGTTGAGTTCGAACGGTACGTTGGCGGGAACGCCGACGTCCGTGGGGACTTTTGCCTTCTCGATTAAGGCCACCGATAGCAAGGGTGCAACCGGCACCGGAAACTTCTCGGTAACGATTGCCAGTGCGCTGCCGTTAGCGGTGACGTTGAACGGGCCCACTGCCGGGACTGTAGGTGCAGATTACAGTGCGGTGGTAGTGGCAACGGGTGGCACTGCGCCGTATACCTTCGTGAAGACCGTGGGCAACTTGCCGCCGGGCGTGACGTTGAATTCTAACGGTACGTTGGCGGGAAGACCGTCTGGCGGTGGCGTTTTTGTCTTCACCGTTGAGGCGACAGACAATAATGATCCGACGGGTAATAAGGATCTGAAGGGAACCGGGACGTTTACCCTGACGATCAATTCAGCGGCGGCGCCGACGATTGGGACCGCATCGCCGTTGCCGAATGCCACACCGGGAACCTTCTATACGGCGATTTTCGCCGTGACGGGCGGGACACAGCCCTATACGTGGAGTCTGGAAGCGCCCTCCACCAAACCGGCCAGCCTGACGTTGGATTCGACGACCGGGGCGCTGTCGGGAACGCCAACGACTGCCGAGATCGGGAATTACAACTTCATCATCCGGGCGACCGATGCGAATGGCGCTTTTGCGATCAAGAGCTTTGCGTTGACGGTGGGGAGTGACCTGCCGTTGGAGGTGACGTTGAACGGGCCAACCGCTGGGACCGCAGGTGCAGATTACATTGCGGTGCTGGCGGCAACGGGTGGCACTGCACCGTATACCTTCGTGAAGACCGTGGGTAATTTGCCGCCGGGCTTGACGTTGAGTCCGGACGGTACGTTGGCCGGGAAGCTCTCGCCCGACAGCGGTGGCGTTTTTGTCTTCGCCGTTGAGGCGACGGATAAGAATAGTCTGAAGGGAACCGGGACGTTTATCCTGACGATCAGTTCAGCGGCGGCACCGACGATTGGGACTGCATCGCCGTTGCCGAATGCCACACCGGGAGCATTCTATGCGGCGATTTTCACCGCGACGGGCGCGACCCCGCCGTATACGTGGAGTCTGGAAACGCCCTCCACCAAACCGGCGAGCCTGACGTTGGATTCGAAGACTGGGGCGCTGTCGGGAACGCCAACCACTGCCGAAATCGGGAATTACAACTTCATCATCCGGGTCACTGATAAGAATGGTGCCTTTGCGATCCAGAGCTTTGCGTTGGCCGTGGGGAGTGGCCAGGGTTCGCTGACGGTGACGTTGAACGGGCCAACCGCTGGAACCGCAGGTGCAGATTACAGTGCGGTGCTGGCGGCAACCGGAGGCACTGCGCCGTATACCTTTGTGAAGACCGTGGGTAATTTGCCGCCGGGCTTGACGTTGAGTCCGGACGGTACGTTGGCCGGGAAGCTCTCGCTCAACAGCGGCGGTGTTTATGTCTTCACGGTTGAAGCGACGGATAAGAATGGTCTGAAGGGAACCGGGACGTTTACCCTGACGATCAATTCAGCGAATGCGCCGACGATTGCGACTGCATCGCTGTTGCCGAATGCCACGCCGGCTACGTTCTATACAGCGATCTTCACGGCAACAGGTGGGACCCTGCCCTATACGTGGAGTCTGGAAGCGCCATCTACCAAACCAGCAAGCCTGACGTTGAATACGACGACCGGGGCGCTGTCGGGAACGCCAACGATTGCCGAGGTGGGCAATTACAGCTTCATCATCCGGGTCACTGATAAGAATGGTGCCTTTGCGATCCAGAGCTTTGCGTTGACCGTGGGGAGTGGTGGTGGTAATGGCCCTTTGGTGTCCAGCGTTGTATTGCTCAGTAGTAATCCGACCCTGGATTCCTCAAGCAAAAATCCAGTCACCTTGACCGCCCTTGTGAAGGATACCAACAGCAATACGATGACTGGGGTACCCGTGACCTTCGCGGTAACGAATGGTGCTAACGCCATTATCCAGGTGGTGACCGGGACTACCGATGCTGCGGGCATTGCCACCGCGCAGCTCAACACGGGGGGTGATCCTACCAGCCGCACGATTGTGCTGACAGCAACCGCTGGCGGAGTGAGTTCGAGCGCGGTCAGCGTTAATGTGGTGGGCACCCAACTTACTATTGCTGGCCCAACGACAGCCGTATTGGGTGGGGCGTCGATCCCACTGACGCTCACTTTGGTAGATTCCGCTGGCCAGCCGCTGGCTAATCAGTCGCTGACGGTAGCCACTTCTCCCGAGGGTCTCGTCACGCCGACCACGGCGACCACCAATAGCGGTGGGCAGGCCGTGGTTACGGTCACCCCGACCAGTACTACGCTGTGTCCGCCACCGGCGGCACCAGCAGAGCCCACGACCCCTTGTATTGTAGTGACTACGACAGCAGCCGGGGCGACGGGTAGTCTGACGATTACGGTGTCGCCGGACAACTTCGTATTCGTGACGCCGCTGGATGCGCCTGCGGAAATCGTTAGTGGGGACTGGAATGTTCCCTTGAATACGTTGCAGACCTTGCAGGTGCGGTGGCTTACTGGCGCACTGCCGGGAACGCCGGTGGTCGGACAGCCGGTCACTTTCTCGGCGACGCGTGGGACGCTGGTGGGCGTCAATCCGGTGAATACAGATGTGAATGGCGAAGCCACGATCCAGATTCAATCGGATAATGCCGGGTTTTCAGTAGTTACGGCGACTACCACGGCTACCGGGCCTAGCGCACAGTTGACGTTGCTGTTTGTATCAGCCGACTCGACACAAATGACGTTGCAGGCCGTGCCGACAACGATGGGCGTCAATCCTGCGGGTAGTTCCGGTCAGCAGAGTACGATCACTGCGACCATCAGGGATGATAACGATAACCCGGTTGCTAACCGAGCGGTCACCTTTACGGTGAATGATGTGAGTGGTGGCATCATCTCGCCGAGTACGGTGGTGACAAATACCAGCGGCCAGGCGAGTACGGTGTACACCGCCGGCCAAATTCCAGGGGCGAAGAACGGGGTTCGGGTCGATGCGGCAGTCAGTGGTGTAGGGTCTATTCGGTGTCCAGGGCAGCAATTCGTTGCTGTAGGATCGGGTGTGCCCGGCCAACCTGCCGGTCCAGGACCCTTTGCGTCCTGTTCAGTCAGTCTGACCGTAGCCCAGCAAGAGTTGTTTGTGAAGTTGGGTACCGGCAATCTGATCGAGGTACTGAGTACAACGCAATACAAGCAGCCTTGGAATGTGCTGGTGACCGATGCTAACGGTGGTCCCGTCGCGGATGCTCCGGTCAATCTGAGTATATTGCCCACCTTTTACTACAAGGGGTTCTACACAGGGGGGCCGCCTTGGATACAGGTCATTACCGCCGGGCCGTGCGCCAACGAAGATACCAATCGCAATGGTGTTCTTGATCCGGGTGAGGATACCAATGGCAATGGGGTGTTGGATCCGGGTAATGTCGCCACATTTGCTTCCACGGGCGCGGTGAGCGGTTCCGTAATTACCGGGAGCAATGGATTCGGATTGTTTGATGTGATCTACGCCCAGCAATTTGCGAACTGGGTATCCGTCGATTTAGTCGGTACGACCAAGGTTGCAGGCAGCGAGTCCACGACGACTGAAGCGTATGGTTTGCCCATTTTGGCATCGGCATTAACAGGTGAGGGATCACCTCCAGGCCAGCCGAGTCCGTTTGGACAAGGTACCAGTTGTCCGGTTGAGGTGATACCTGACCTGCTGCAGATTACGACTACGACGTTGCCAGAAGCGTTTGAGAATGAATCGTATTCGACGACGCTGGTAGCAACCGGCGGCCAACCACCCTACCAGTGGTCGAGGGTGAGCCTTTTAGAGTTATTGCCTGATGGTTTGGGTTTGAATCCAGCAACCGGTGTAATCAGCGGCGTGCCTTCGTTGTCTTCGTCAGGCGCTTATAACTTCACGGTTCGAGTGGATGATAGTGGTGGTGCTTTTGCCGAGAAGTCCTTCTTGATACTTGTTCGTGAGATTACAATCACGCAGGTACCCAATACGGCGTTGACGGGCACTGTTGGTATTGCCTACCTGCAGACCTTCACGGCCAATGGTGGCGTAACACCTTACATTTGGTCGACTGACGTTGGTCTTACGCCGGTACCGGGTTTAACTCTGGATGCAGCCACTGGCATACTCAGTGGTACGCCTACAACGATTGGCGTTTATACCTTCATCCTGAGTGTGACTGACGGTAATGGTGCATTTAGTACACTGCCGATTGTGTTCACAGTGAACTAAAACATCTCCCCGCTCTTGTTAAGCTCCGCAAGCAGCAAGAGGGAGCATGGCTAGCAAGCCGCCCTCCAGGAAACTGGGGGGCGGTTTTTTGATGGGTCGAGCGTATACTGAACGCATTGAACACGGGAGGCGATGACGATGGCCACGACTTATGAAGACATACTCCATTTGTTCCGGGAAAACGATGTACAGATCAAAGAACTGCTGCGGTCGCAACAAGAGACCGACCGGAGATTTCAGGAGACCGAGCGGTTGCTGAAAGAGCGTAGTAGGTTGGGTTGACGGCTTTATCGTCAACCCAACATTCACCGGCTGACTGGATTGAACAAACCGCCCGCGAATGATCGGGGCGGTTTTTTTGATCTGGTTGCGCAAAGCGTGGGAGTCCGATGAGGCAGAGACCCACACCGACCCCAGTTTCAGCACGCTTCCGGCGCTTCTGCCAGTTCCCGCAGCACTTCGGGATGACGCTCAGCGATTTTGAACAGCGTGCGGGCTGCGCCGCTGGGTTGGCGGCGTCCCTGTTCCCATTCCTGCAAAGTGCGCTTGGACACGCCCAGTAATGCCGCAAATTGCGCCTGAGTGAGGCTGGCGCGATGGCGTGCCTCAACCACCGGCGACACCGGAACCTGATAGACCGCGCCATAGCGACCGG
>JAIFNF010000149.1 GCA_020047885.1 Gammaproteobacteria bacterium
GAAACGTCATGAGGGTTAGCCTCGTAAGCAAGCGTGTCAGCATGGCGGATATGCGCCATACCGTGCTGCACAGAGGCCATAGGCGGGTGACAAGCGCGGCCATCGTGGCCTATACTTTGTCTGCGTCCCGTCCTATTGCTGCTCTTCTGTACAGCGATTAAGAGAAACCCGCACTCAATGAATGAGGCGGGTTTTCTCGTTTCTAGTATTTATTTTTTGCGCCGCCTATCCCGGTAGTCGCTATGCACGGAATTTTTCATTTTGAAATCCTCTCACTGTTGTTGGACTGACACTCTTGGCCTCTCGCTCTGAAGGTCGGTATTATCCGACGCTTCGGCCTCTAGCTCTGGCGTGGTTCCGATCTAGGTCGGCTTGATGTCAAGAATACTGCAAAAACTAAATCACCTTCGCAACTTTTGCCAAAATGCCGATGATGAGCGCTGATTGCAGAAAACCGATCCCGACAACCCAGCGGATTAACTCGGCTTTCGTTTCGGCCAAATCCCTTTTAAGTTCGGCCTTGAGTAAATCCAAGTCTGATTTGGTGACTAAATCGCTAGCACTGGATTTCAGCACCGTTGCTAATGCCGTGGCTTGTGCCTCCGCTTGATGTTCATCAATACCGGCATCTCGTAGCGTCTTCACATACGCCAGTGTGTCAAAGGTCAATGTGGTCATTTTTCATTCCTCTGTTGCCGTTTCCGATAATCTCGCAAAATGTTTGCGCCAACAAATTCAGCGCCGCTGGCCGTTCGGCGTCCCGCTGCATTCAGACGACGCGCAATCTCACCGCCGGACAGACCACTTTCCAGCATCGCGCCGACCTCATTCATCAGCGCATCTTTTTCAGACTGGATTACACGCGGGGAGTGTTGTTCTACTGTGACTGTGTCGAACCTATCCAACGTGGCGTCAGCGTCATTACTGGCATGGTGTGGTGGTGGCAATACGCTAGTGGTATCCAGCGCCGCTGATAGCAGTTCCGAAACGATGTCATTCAATGGCCGTGATTGCGCCGCCGCTGCGCCATCCAGCCGCCGCCGTAGAGTTTCCGGTATCCAGCACAACAGTTGCGCTTTCCCGTTCAGTGTCAGCTTGACCCGCCGCCGTGCGCTGGCTTGCCGGTTGTACTCTCGAATCTTGCGGACCCGTTCTAGGTCGTCAATACGCGCAGCCATACCTGCTTACCTCTTTGAAAAGGTCACATCATAACAACAAATCATAGCGTCAAACAATCACCATAAATCAGCATGATTATTCAAGATTCGGCTGATTACCTTGAATTTTCATAATGCGGGACGTGCAGTACCTACCCGCCTCGGCATACCCAACACGGTTTGAAAGTGATAGCTCCCGCCAGCGCAGCAGGAAACTGGGAAGGAAAGGGCAGGAAGTGATCAGCGAACCCGCATCGAAAGCGTACAGACTGGACGAGGAGGAAAAGACTCCTTAGTCGCCAGTTTCTTAACGTTACGGTTCAGGCACGTTTTTAAAGAGCCTGTCGGTAGCTAAAAAATTGAAGGGAAGGAAAGGTAGGTAACTGCCAGCTTTTTCACTATAGGAACATGTGCTATTCTGGATCTATCCGAACACGCCATTTCAACCTCGTAGCAAGTCTCAGACAGGCGTTAGACTGCTAACAACAGGTCTTAATTAAAGGGGAGAAAAACCATGTCAAAGAAAACTTTATTAATTCGCCTTCTTACTAGTCTAATAGTAAGTTTTTCTTCAGCCACTTTTTCTGCAAATCCAGCTACTGATATTTCGGGTATACAACTCGGTAGTTCCTCCGCATCTGTTAAGCCACTTTTAACTAAAATCAACCAAAATTACAAAATTAAAGAGCAGTTAAACGCAAGTATAGCTTTTGTAAAAGAAGATAATAACCCTGACCTATTTTTAATAATTAGAAATAAAAATGACCTTATTTCTTTCATAGCGCGAGTTCAAACTCTCAATAAAGGTGAACGTATTAAAAAAGAAGCATTGATAGAAGCAACTGAAGAAAAATATGGAAAACCAACAAAAGTGTCTGGAAATCTGGTAATGTGGGAATTCGATCAAAATGGCAATCTTAACCCAAAGGAACACTGTAAGTTTTCAACCCATACAAAAGATCTTTTTAATATGAAGGTTGAAATTATATTTCCAGAGGAGCGTGAATTTAAGTTAGAGGAGACTTGTAGCCGTCGGTATTATTTAAATATGATAGAAGATAAGGAAGCGCCTGGAATGATTTCTGGGTTTTCTGTCCAGCTTGCCGACATTAATCTGATACTCGAAGAACAACGACAAGCTGAAGTAGAAAAGAAGAAAGCAATTGAACAAGAGGCTAAAACAAACAAACCAAAATTATAATTACCATTTTTTGATAATTCACTTACCACTCATGACCGTGTATAACACTTAACCATGCTACACACGGCAAAAAAATATAAATATTAAATGAAGAGCAATACTACAGAACTATCTAAATACCAATTGATTATTCCAGTCTTTACCAGTTTATGGAATAAGGAAAAAGTCGGCACCTAACCCCACAAGCTGCTTTCAGTAGATCTCTCTCTCATTATCTTGAATTTCTGCTTTTCGATGCAGTCCGCAAGTGGGCTATCGGGTTGCTTGGCTGATTATTCTTTGCCGGGAAAAACAATTACGGTTAGCAAGGCGGGATTTTGGGATGTACAAAGAAAAATCGGGTTGCTGGTTGGTTACCACTGACCTTCGAGGCGTCCGGTGAAGCGGGACGTGGAGGGAGCGTAGCGAACCGCCACGGCTAAGCTCACCGGCGCGGGTAGGCAGATTGAAGCGGGATTGTACGCGGTGCCGGGCGTACCGGTAGGCTTCCGTAGGTTCGGCATTAGTATTTTGTAGTACTTTTCACCGTTAGCCCGTGGCCATACAACGCCGTCCGTGGCTGTTTATGTGGCTATGCCTCCCATCGTTCGCAGTGGTGGTACTGGAAAGCGAAGTAACCGCCGCTGCCGACCTCCAGTCGGACGTTCCCGAACCGTGTGCGGTGGTTCTACCGACTGGTTTACACGGGAGAGAGTGACCCGGATAAACGCCTCGCTGTCATGGTCTGGGTTCGCAACGAGGGTTGCACCGACCGTCGCCATCATTTCCCGGACGTGCGGATCTGACCCAGCCTCCGGTGCCTCCAGCAGTTCGGCCTTGTGTGACCGTAGCCAGTCCCGTTATGTCGCTGTCAGCTTTTCCGCCGGGTTGACCCGCAACGCCCCGCCGACCGCCTCCAGCCGATAGCCAGCGCGTTCCATGCGCTGTATGGCATCGATGTAGCGGATTTCCGGTACCGACGACGAAGCTTCATTCTTGATGATATAAGAACCATCAGCCGCGTCGGGCATGTTAGAACGTTTCCCACGTTCCACTTTCGCTATCCGCTACATCAGCGCCGCCGCCGCCAGTTTCCGGGTTTTTATCCGCTACAACGCTACAACCCGCTTGTGGACTGGCAGAACTACCTATTTCGTATCCGCTACAATCTGTTTTTGTCGCGGATACTGAATAGGGACTTTCGCTAGACGTAGCCTTGATTGTAGCGTTGTCGCGGATAGAAGGGAGGTATCTGGCGAAGGCGTCGGCAAAGTCAGCGATGGTGTAGCCTTTCGCGACCGTTGCACCTATCCGCACATCATCCGGTTTAACGGCGTAGGGTTTGAGTACACGGGAGAGGTGGCGTGGCGTCATGTGCTTACCCTTCGCATAGCTTGACCAGGGCGCGTCATCAATGCCGACTAGGTAGTTGATGATGTCGGTAGTCCATACTTTGTTGACTTGCTGCTTTTCAAAGTACCGCCGCAAGTCTGTTAGCAACTGGACCCCTATCCCGTGTCCTCCATCATCATCAGCACCGCCGGACAGCGCCATAGCGGTTGACCGCGCCAGACGTGGCCAGTGACCGCCAGCAAGGTCAGCGATGGCCAGTAGAGGTTCCCAGTTATCCGCCGCACGATCATTGAGTGCATCGGGAATGTCCGGCCTTGCTTTGCCGATAGCCATACCGTGGTCAAGTGAGAAGCGAAAGCATTTTGCCGCGAGCCGTTCAAAGTGTTCGGCGTCGGCGTGGCGCAACTTCTCGATCTTGTCCGTAGGCAAGCGCCGCCGAAGCTGAATCTCTACCGACCTATCGGCCAGAGTTGAGTAGCGACCTTCCAGCTTGCCGATGAGCGCAATGGCCTTTGCACCCCACGTTGAAAACTGGCGCGGTTCCAATTCTTCACCGGATACGCGAATGACATAGGCGGTATCTCGGGTATGTCCACTGTTGAGAATGCCGCGTAGTTCATCGCCAGTTTCACCGAGAAAACTATCCGCTTCGTCGATCAACAGTGTCGGAGACCACGCATCGATAGTGCGGAATATCGCTGCTGCGGTAATGTTTGCGGCCAGCATCGGCTTCTCGACAACCCGGTAAAGCCAACCCAGTAGCGTACTTTTGCCGCAGCGCTTCTCTGGACTGGTTACGGCCAATGTTGGCGCGATATGGCCATAGGCAACGACGCAGTAGGTATAAATAACCCAGAGTGCGATGGCTGGCGCGGCGTGGTCTGGGAGGGACAAGAACCGCCGAACGCTGCCTGTCAATTCATTCAGTAGTTCGTCACCCGCTACCGGATGTGGCCATGCTGCTACTTCTCGAAAGTGCAGTGGCTTACCGCCGCTGGAATCGTCAGCATCACCGCGAGCTTCTTTCACCAGTTTGTCGAGCGTGTCAGCGCGAATACCGAGCGTCTTGGCGACCGCGCCGCGTTGCCGGTCATAGTCCAGTAGGTTCAGCGCCGCGAGCCGTGCGATTTCCGCTGCATCATCAGCGCCAGTTTCCGGCATGGTGGTCTGGGAGGTTTCATCATCAGAGCCGGGTTCGCGCCTGTCAGCACCCCCCTCGTGTCCATCCTTCCCGGCTGGCTTGCGACCGCTGTAGAACTCTTTGCAGTTGGCGACCGCTGTAGCGACCGTTGCCGCGCCATAGGTGGTTTCACCGCGCCGGGTGTCCCACTTGTCCCGCATCAATCCCGACTGGCGAAACAGCCGATCTACGGCGTTGGCATCACCTCCCGTCCAGAAGGCCAGTAGACCGCACAGCGCCATATCCGCCGAACTGGCATCGCCGCCGTGGTGACTGGTATCACCCGACCATAGCGCCGTGAACGTCCCGCCGTTACTGGCGTTACTGGCTTTGTTGAGTAGTTCGGCATCGTCAAGGGAAGGGTTTACACGGGGGAGGGTGTCCGGCTTGCCAGTGGCGGGTTTGCTGAAATAGGTGGCGTGTAGCCAATCCAGCGCGTCCGGCTGTTCGGTAATATTGGCCTTATTAACCGCGTGGCCAGTGACTGTCAGATAGCGGTTTGAGGGTGGCGTATAGCACTCAACCTCCTTCCAGACTGTTCCCTTTCCCGACCGTGGAAAGGTGCCGGCGACAAAGATTCGATAGCCGTGACCACTGGGAGACCGTTCAGTGTAGGTGCCGCTGAACCTTTCCAGTATCTCGGTAGCACGTTTGTCGATCACACCGTCAGCATCGACAACGTGGTCAATATCAATCCCGACGACGCCAGACGCCATATTCCAGCCGATACCGGCATATTTTCCGGACTGGTAAGCGTTCAGCACCTCGTGGAACAGGGTCCATGTTGCCGGGTCGTTTGGTTCAGCATACCGACCGTTCGGCTGATAAGGTGGTTTTGTCCAGCGTTGACCTTCCAGCTTGTATTTCCAGACAACCCAGTTCGGAATGTTGCGCAGCACTTCCGGTATGGCGTCCGGTATGACGGGAAGCGGGTTAGGACGTGGTGGCGTGGTGGTGATATTCATGCTTGCACCTCCACGACCAGCCCAAAGTCCCGGAATCGCGCCGCAAAGGCTTCGGGTCGGTTGCCCAGATAGGTAAAGGCTTGCCCGCGTTGCGGGGCTTGCGAGTCGGTTAGGGGCGACGTGAACGTGATACGCCCTTTGGTGAAGCAGACGATCCGTGCGGTATTTGCCAGTTCATGAAACCAATGGGTATCGGTTGCAGAGTCCGTCAGCACAATCGCTTGCTGGACAGCTCCGGCTTGATAATCCGCCAGCAACTTGGCCACGAACGGAGCGATAACCGCGGCTTCAAACGGAGGGTTTAACCAGACCCGTCCGTGCCACGGTTGCACCAGCCCGTCCTGTTCCTTGCTGTAAAAGCGGGCCGCCTGGACAGTTCCTTGTGCGACTTCACAACTTGCAGGGTCAAGGTCGATCCCGCCCATAACGTCCCGCGCCGCTTCGATGTACTCGACTGGCGTATACCATTCATGGCGCTTTTGGGAGGTGTGCAGATACTTGGCGTCCGCCCGGACAACCTTGAGGGCACCAGCCGCCGCCGCCGTATCCAGTACTACCCGCTGATCGGCTTGAGGCAATTCGGCCAGCATCGCCGCAACGGTCGCCGCCGATACTGAAGGGGTGTTTTTCACAGACTCCGCAGTAGCGTCACCGGCTTTTGTAAAAACAACGGACTCCGCGATAGCGTCTAGGAAATTGTCAGCAAGAAGCAGATCGCCAGTGATCGGTGCGCTATCTACGTTCAGCAGCTTCAATGCTGCGTCAATACTCAAATTGGCAGAGTCTGCCGTTTTGGTTTCCAGTGTTCCCCAGTTCCGCGCCAGCCGCATATAGGCGCGAGCCGTCCGATCCGCCAGCGCCGGACAGTTTGCCGATAACCAGGGCAACCATTGCCCGTGGGCGACCTGTGCTTTCGCTTGGAGTAAGTGGTCACCGGCGACCTTGGCGTGGACTATCGCAGTGCGGGCCGTGCGTTCCGCTGCGTCATGTTCCGCGTTGATCTCCGTAGCTAGGGTGTCTAGCGTGGTGATGGGTACAGCAGCGCCGTCCGTAGGGACAGCAGATGAGGGAAACGTCATGAGGGTTAGCCTCGTAAGCAAGCGTGTCAGCATGGCGGATATGCGCCATACCGTGCTGCACAGAGGCCATAGGCGGGTGAC
>JAIFNF010000092.1 GCA_020047885.1 Gammaproteobacteria bacterium
TTGTTGGAATCGGAACCCGCGAAAATTTCATAGGTACCGGGTGCAAGATCGCTGAAGGTGTAAGCGTAGCTTCCATCTGCCTGTCCCGTCATGACGGCATCGGCTACCGTCTCGCCGGTAGCGGGATCGATCAGCAACACATATTGGTAACCCACAGCGCCAGCGCTCAGATTGTTAGCCACTTGCATAATGACCTTGATCTGAACCGTATTCGCGCTGGACGCCAACGTCAGCGTCGCGCTGTAGACACCATCCGCCAGCCCCGCCCGGTTCACGGATACCGTATAAATCCCGAGACCCTTCGCATCGACTTGCGTCGGCTTGACGCTCAACCAGCCCCCGGAATCCTCGATGGGCGCATTCACAGTCAAATTGCCCGTCCCCCCGTTCAGCACGGTCAACGTCTGGCTGTTCAATACCGTGCCAAAATTTAGCGCCGAAGGGCTGACTGCCAGAATCGGCGTCGGGTTAACGGGCTGTTCACTCGCCGCCGCGACCGCTTGATAAGCGTTCAGCAAACCATAGCCAAACTGATCATCCCGACCCGTCACACCAATATCTTCGGTCAGCGCCCCACTGGCCAGCAAGCTATCAAACTGTTGCGGCGTTAGATTCGGCGCTCGTGCTTTCATCAGCGCCGCGACGCCAGCGACATGCGGGGAAGCCATGGACGTACCCTGCCAGATGACATAATCATTGACCAACGCCCCGCCTGAATCGGTAGCCACTGTGCTCAACACCCCATCCGGCTTGCCATCGCCATTCAGATCAGCCGCGGTGCTGCCACCGGGGGCAGCGACATCAATCCACGAACCGAAGTTTGAATACGGAGCCAGCGTCTTGCTCAGCGTCACTGCACTCACCGCGACCACCCCGGAATACGCTGCGGGATAAAAGGGCGTACTACTTCGGCTATTGCCCGCCGCGGCAACGATCACTACGCCCGCCGCCCGCGCCTGCTCAACCGTCGCCTGCCCCGAGGCCGAACTACCCGTCCATCCCAAACTTAGGTTGATCACATCCACCCGCCGTTCTGGAACTTTGCCGGAATCATTAGGCAGACCCGCGGCATAGCGCACTGCTTGCTCAATATCGTACAGCGAACCGCCAAACCGCCCTACTGCCCGCAGGGGCATCACCTTGGCACCAAACGCCACGCCTGCGACCCCGATGCCGTTATTCGTCGCCGCTGCCACGGTGCCCGCCACATGCGTCCCGTGGAAGGAACTGCTACCATCCGGATTACTCCGGTCGCCCACATCAGTTGGATCAGGGTCGATGCCGTCGCCATCCAGGGCATTGCCGGGATCTTTAATGAAGTCATAGCCAGCAACCAACTGTCCCTGCAAATCAGGATGGCTGAGGACGATGCCGGTATCAATAACCGCCACAATAACGTCAGCGCCCGTCGTTAAATTCCAGGTCTGCGGCAAGCTCATCTGTGGATAGTGCCACTGAAACGAATAGAGGGGATCATTGGGAACGAACTGGGTGGCGTGAAGATAATTGGGTGAGACGTTCTCTACCGCCAAGTCGAGATTCAGATCCTTAACCATGCAGAGCGTTTGCAACCTGAGTTTCAGATCCTCACCCGCGGTGGCCGAACTCTCCGGTAGCAATGGCGGCAGACACGGGGCGGCAGAGGTGGATTGCGTGAGTTCCCGGTAGTCATCGAAAGTGACTAGACGACTGCGCTCTTGCTGTTCTCCCAGACTCTGCGCTGTGAGTTGGAGCACCCGAGCGCGCGCCAGGGTCGTATTTGCAGCAGCGGCTGCACTGTCCTGAAACTGGACGACGGCTTCCCCGAGCACAAAGCGATCGCTGACGCGCATCCCTGCGCCCGCCGTTACCAACGATTGACTGATCGTCAGCACATAATTGGAAGCGCCACGCACCGCCTGCACGACCAGCAGATATTCACCACTGGCCTCGACGCTCAGCGATTCCACGCGACTCTGACTGACCGAGGCGTCAAGCAACTTCCCGGCAAGATCATACAGACCCAGATCCAGGTCATTGCGAACACCATCGCTGGCGATGAACAGATTAAGCGCTTGACCCGCCAGCAGATTGACCCGGTAGAAGTCGATACTATCGCCGACTGTGCCCGAACGTCCGGGAGAACCGTTCCCTGGCTGGTTTACATAGCCACCCAGTGTCACCGGGTTAGGGATGGACTGGGTGTCAGCCACGGTATCGTTAGACTGGTAGGGCGCAGCAGGATCGTTCACATCGCTGTCAATCGCCGCGCCTGCCGCCGGGCGCACGACGCCGCTCAGCGTGTATTTTTGCTCCGGCGGTGGTGGCGGTGGTGGAGATGGAGAATCACTACTGCCCCCGCCACCGCAGGCGTGCAGTAACACACCAAATACCGCACACATCAACAGGGCGCGTCCGGAAAACATTAGTTTCATCAATGCCTCTCATCCCGTCCAAAAATTGAAAATGGATTTTGCCCACTCTGGCTTACAATACCCGCTCATCGGGTTCTGTCCATCAACAAGGCGTTTTTTGCATGAATTATCAATTTGAAGTCCTCAACAAAACTATCGGTTATGACGGTTTCTTCCGCATGGAAAAATATCGGCTGCGGCATGAATTGTTCCAGGGCGGCTGGAGTCCCGATATCACCCGCGAATGCCTGGAGCGGGGTCATGCCGTGGCCGTTTTGCTGTATGACCCCGACCGTGATCAAGTGATTTTACTGGAACAATTCCGGGTCGGGGCATTGGATTTTCCGGGCGGTCCCTGGTTGCTGGAAATCGTCGCTGGAATTATGGACGATCCGGACGAGACTGCCGAGGCGGTAGCGCAACGTGAAACCCGCGAAGAAGCGGATTGCGAACTGCTGGAGTTGATTCCTATTTGCCATTACCTGGTCAGTCCGGGCGGTACGTCCGAGAGCATCACCCTGTTCTGCGGACGGGTGGATGCGTCGGGGGTCAGTGGACTCCGGGGTCTGCCCGAAGAACACGAGGACATTCGGCTGCACGTTGTCTCCCGCACTGAAGCGCTGGAATTGCTCCATGCGGGTCGAATTAACTCTGCCGCGCCGATTATCGCCCTGCAATGGCTGGAGCTGAATCGGTCAAACTTACTGGAACGCTGGGGACTGGCGTCGGGTTAAATCCCCAGTCGCTGTAAATAAGGGTCAGGCTGCGACCGGCTCCAGAGCCGGTGGAATAACTCCAGCAGTTCTTTCATCCGCTCACTGGGCTGAGGTTCGTAGTGACCAATCAGCCGGCGCGGATCGCTGAAACGCAGCAATGCCCGGTCGTCGGCAATAGCAAACGCCTGCCCCAGTTCCGACTGATCGGGGACATCTTCCCTGTCCAGAGTGTGCAGGAGCAGGGCGCTAGTTAACCGTTCGCCCAGTCGCACCAGCCCCGGACAGTCGCTGCGCCATTCGCGGGCTGGCGGGAGCAAGAGTTGAAATCGCACTTTGGGCTGGCTGACAATCCGGTTGCGGATCGCGGCCAGCACTTCGGCATCGTCGTACAGATCAGGACGCACCAGGGGCGTGTACAGACGCACGGTGCGCTGCAGATTACCGAGCAGATCCAGCAAAGCATGTCGGCTATCATCCAACCCGTCCAGCGTTGTCGGGGCATTCTGGTCTTCGTCCGTCATGGCGGTCACCTTGTGGCTGAGTCGCATTAGCCTAAAGTTTAGCATCGAAAAAAACCGCCGACCGGGATTCCTACATGCAATGGCAGGAGGAGAGGTTAGCTTCGCAGGTAGCGTTCGAGGTATTCTCACCGGGCAACACCCGGACGGAGATAACCCACAAACGCCCGTTTTACGAACGTTGTCGCGGGGAGGAATACTACTTACGATGGAAAATTCAGTTACAACGCGCAGGTCGAGGAAAATTGCCGAACGGATCGGCAAAGCGTGAATCGCAGATAAAGTTCCAGTCAGTCAGGCTGTGCAGAAAGGCGATGAGGTCCTGCTTTTCCCCGACGGTCAGCAAAAAACTCACGATCAGTTCGCTTTTATACGGATTCCTAGCCCCATCGCCGGCATAAGGTCCTTCACTGATCAGTCGCCCGCCTCGGGTGTAGTGATCGATGACCTCTTCCAGGGTAGCGATGGAACCGTCATGCATGTAGGGCGCGGTGAGTTCGACATTGCGCAGGGTCGGGGGACGGAATCGGCCCATATCAGCGGGCTTCTGGGTAAATTCCCATAATCCCTGATTATTCAGAGGGTAATCGCCGCCACCGCCGATGTTGTAGAGACCGTTATTGAAGAATTCCGCTTGGATGATGGATGTTCCCGCATGGCTCACCGACTGGCTGAAGTTGAAACCGCCGTGGCAATGAAAACACTCCATGCGTTCGGAGAAGAACAATGCCTGACCGCGCTGCGCCGCTTCACTCAATGCATCGCGCTGACCCTGAAACGTCGCCTGATCGTAGGGTGAACTGCCCGAGATTAGCGTGGACTGAAAAGCAGCAACTGCCTTGGCTACCTGATCCGCATTAAACGGATCAGACTCGCCGGGATACGCAGCAGCGAACAACGGCTGGTACTGGGCATCATGGCGGAACCGGTCGAGAATGTCCGCCTCGTGATCGCTCCAACCCAGTTCCAGCGGAAATTCGCCAAACATCGGGATCAACGCCTGGGCATGGAGCGTTTTAAGCAGGGGATTGGCCCAGTTAAAGGTGGCGTTATAGACCACATTGGTCAAACTCATCGAATTGCGCGGGTGTATCTCGCCTGTCGCCCCGAGCGCCGTCACCCGGCCGTCGGTAAAAGCGCTCTCTGGCAAGTGGCAGGAAGCGCAGGCCGTGGTCTGGTTGACGGACAGCCGCAGGTCGTAGAACAAATGACGACCCAGTTCCACTTTGGCAGCGGACATCGGGTTGTCGGCAGATTCCCTGGGCGTGGGAAAACCGGCGGGTAACGACCACGAATAACCGGAACCGGAAGACTCCGGTGGCGTTTCTATCGCCTCGTCTCCGCCGCCCCCGCATCCTGCAACGACTAACAACAGACTCAGCGATAGAATTTCCGCTACCGGTTGTTTCATGGGGTACCCACGCTAAACAGAACCTGCGGTGTGACTTTTGGATACTGTTCCGGGGAAGCACTAGCGCCGGCAACGTAGGTGTAGTCCAGGTTCAGGCGCGGCAAAATCGGGATGCACTCGGGGTCAGCATTGCCAGACATACAGCCTGAACTGGTGTCGGGAGTATTGAGCGCGACATTGGATGCGGCCAGCGCGTGACCGATATCCATGACCACGCGATCCTGATCGACGTTAAAATTGTCCAGGCAGAACTCGGCAACATTCGGATAAGTGCAGGCGGCGCTGGGTGGGGCGCTAGGGTTATCACCAGGACACCCGGTGCTGCCCAAGTGAACCACAAACGCCACGCTAGGGTCGCTGCCGGGTGCGCCAAAGCCGTCGATCCGGATGAACTTGCGCCCCCCCAGCCAGTTCCACAACATCCCGGAAGCATTCAGCGGCGAGGGCGCGGTGGCATCGTTCAGATGGTTCAGTTCGTAGGGAATGCCGACTTTGAAACACAGACCCGTGTAATTGTCGTTGGGTACCGCGCCTTTGACGACGGTGTTGGTCGGCAGAATCCCGCTGCCGCAATCCTGACGCAGATCGAGCAGGGCTACGTTCTCATACTGCCAGGTTCCGTCCTGGTCGAGATCAAGCGCCTGGCGACTACCATCCGCCTTAACCAACGCTACATCGTGGACGTAGAAACGCCAGTCAGTGACTTGATAAGCACCGGGCTGACCCACGCCCACATCGTTGTACGTCTTACCGCAGACAAAATCCTGGCGATTGACCTGCGCTGCGAACGACACGGTGGCCTGCCGTTCGCTAGGGGCAGGGTCATTATCGCTACCACAACCGACCAGTAAAGTCGGCAGAACGCCCGAGAGCAGCAGGCTGGGAAGGACATGCGGGAAATACCGGGCAACGGGGTAGGCCATGTGCGATGTTCCTAAATGGGGTTAATGGGATTTTTTCCATGATAAAGCGCAAGGCACCGAGCCGGAATGCGACAAATTGCCGCAGCCACGGGCGGAATCCGGTGCTATTAAACCGTTAAAATGCGCTGACAGCCGTGTCTGAAGCGGCGTTAAAGCGAAGCAGGACGAGATGGACGATTTGCGACGATTATTGTTATTGCGGGCATTGGTGGTGCTGGGGCCGGGCATCATGCTGCTGTGGCTGCGGTTTGGTTTGACGCCGCCACAACCCCTGCCCCTGTTAGCCGTGGCGCTATTCCTGGGTTGGGGGATATTGGCCTTCGCTGCGGTTCATCCCTTCGCCCGGCGGATGAAACCGGTGACGGCGGGGGAACTGTTTGTATATCTGCATCTGGATCTACTGGCACTGGCGCTGCTGCTCTTTTTCAGCGGCGGCGCCAGCAATCCGTTTGTATCACTGCTGCTGTTACCCTTAGTCATCGCCGCCCCGTTGTTGCCGGTCGGCCAGGTCTGGGTGATGACCGCAATCACGGTAGCGCTCTACACCGGACTGATGTTCGACTACCGGCCTTTGCCCGGTATGCTTGTTTGCTACAGTCCCGGCTTTCAAGCCCATCTGTGGGGCATGTGGCTGGTGTTCACCATCAGCGCCTTGTTGATCGCCGGGTTTGTTGCCCGACTAGCCGCCGCCCTGCGGATTCGAGATCGCCAAGTGGCGCAACTGCGTGAACAGGCATTGCGCGATGAGCAGATTCTCACCCTCGGTCTATTCGCGGCGGGCGCCGCCCATGAACTGGGAACTCCCCTCTCCACGGTCGCCGTGCTGGTCGGGGAAATGGCATACAGCCATGGCCGCGATGCCGAACTGGGGGCGGATTTGGCGACATTGCGCCAACAAGTCGACGCGTGCAAAGTGATCCTCAGTGATCTGCTGCGTCATGCCAATTTGACGGCTGACCGAGAGACCACGCAACCGCTGGATACCCTGCTGGAACAGATTCGTCACCGCTGGCAACTGCTACG
>JAIFNF010000006.1 GCA_020047885.1 Gammaproteobacteria bacterium
GCGGTCGGATGTCGGCTGATTTACCCCAATCACACTTTGCAACATGCCGGGGTCATTGTCGGGATGGGTGGGGTAGCAGACCATATTGGCGCTGGTCTGCCCTTGGAGAAGCCGGGCTACATGGGGCGCGCCCAGTTGACTCAGAATTTCTCAGCGGTTACTGCGGCCTGTCTGCTGGTGCGGCGGCAGGTGTTCTTCGAGGTCGGTGGCCTGGATGAACAGAATTTCGCTGTCCTATTCAATGATGTTGATTTCTGCCTCAAACTCGGAGCACAGGGTTACCGGATTGTCTGGTCCCCGGCGGTTACGCTGATCCATCATGGCTCCAGCACGTTGCGGGCGGATGTTGACGCCAAGCGCTTGGCGCGCACCCGGCGAGAGCAGTTGGCTTTGCTGGAAAAATGGCGAGTGCCGTTGATCCGCGATCCTGCATATAACCGACATTTAAGCCTGCGTTACCGGAACTGGCGGCTGGATCATGCGATGGATGCGCCCTGGCATCCCGAACTTGATCCCCTGCCACGAGTGGTCGCGTTGCCTTGTGACAATGCTGGCGTGGGGCATTATCGGACCCGTGGTCCGATCAACGAGTTGGCTGGCCAGGGTCACATCCGCAGCTTGCTCCTGCCTGATGGTCAAGATCCACGCCGCTTCATGCCCGAACCGATTGAATTGAGTCGCATCCAGGCACAGGTGCTGCTGTTGCAAAACGCCTTTGCCGACTGGCAATTGACGGCTTTGGAGGTCTACGCCCCACTCAGTCCAGACGTTTTCAAAGTATTTGGCTTGGATGACCTGGTCTTCGCCTTGCCACCCGAGAACCCGGCTCGGCAACATTTGGGCAAGGATGTTAAGAAGCGATTGCGGCGCGGACTGGCGTTGTGCGACCGGGCGATTGTGACCAGCGAACCCATCGCCGAAGCGCTACGCGGCATGATCGCCGATGTTCGGGTTGTGCCGAATTACCTGGATCGCTCGCGCTGGACCGGTTTGGAAATTCCGCATCGTGAGCACCGTAAGCCCCGGGTAGGCTGGGCCGGTGGTATTCATCACGCCGGTGATTTAGCACTATTGCAACCAGTGATTGAGGCAACTGCCGCCGAAGTCGACTGGGTTTTTATGGGACTCTGCCTGGATGAGGCGAGACCTTACGTTGCCGAAGTACATCCCGGTGTATCTTTTGATGCTTATCCGGCAGCATTGGCGGCGCTGGAACTCGATCTGGCGGTTGCACCGCTTGAGCTGAATCGCTTTAACCAGGCCAAGAGCAATCTGCGGTTGTTAGAGTATGGCGCATTGGGCCTGCCGGTGGTCTGTACTGACATTTTGCCTTACCAAAAGGCACCTGTTACCCGGATACCCAATCACTCCGGCAGTTGGATTCAAGCGATCCGTGAACAGGTCAACGATCTGGAAGCCAGCCGAGCTGCGGGTCTTGCGTTGCAAAGTTGGGTATTGAGCCACTGGATGTTGGATCAGCATCTCGACGAATGGCTGATCGCTCTGTTGCCGGATGCGCTCTGGGTAAGTGATGCTTGAGTTGGCGATACATTTGAAAAACACAAAAGTTATGCTATTTATAACGGTAATCGGCATAGTTAAATGGGGTTATACACATTGCCCTAAAGCTTATGCCGGTTTCTGGAAAAAATTGTGATAATTTTTTACATAAGTAAAATTAATTATCAACTATTTCTGATTTTTTGGCAAATATGCTGACCAAAGGGGCAACAAATGAAGCACATTGAAGATCAACACCCAACGGCTTTGGACAAACAGGCTCGATTGATCCTGTTGGGAGGATTGTTTGCAGCCGGTTTAGCAGCGCCGGTACCTGCGCCCGCAGAGAATCTCACTGCGACCCATAGTGGATCCAGCCATGAGATGATGAACAGGAAACTGCCCAGCGTGGATTGCGGTCTTGACTGCACACCGTCTTACGGTGCCAGCGTCACAGCGGCAGCTACCAGTACATCAGGGACAGTAGACGTGACCTCCGCTTCTGGCCCAGGCGGCAGCATCGCTCCTCAAGGGACACAGATGGCCTCAGTGGGAACAGCCACGGCTTTCACCGTCACGCCCAATGTCGGCTACACCATCGCCAGCGTCACAGGCTGCGGCGGCAGCTTGTCCGGTAATAGCTACATCACGGCTCCGATCACTGATGCCTGTACTGTCTCAGCCAGTTTCAATCAAAGTATCTACACAGTGACAGCACGGGGTGGTTCAGGCGGTACGATTAATCCTGCGTCGCAGAGGGTGAAATACGGCGTTACTACAACCTTTAGTGTTACGCCCGATACGGGGTATACGGCCAGCGTCACCGGCTGCGGCGGTAGCCTGTCCGGCAACACTTACACCACTGGCGGGATCACATCGGCCTGTACCGTTTCGGCTAGCTTTAGTCAGAACAGCTATACGGTCACGGCTACGGCGGGTACAGGCGGCGTCATTAGCCCAACCGAGCAAACTGTCATCTTTGGCGTCTCCACGACCTTCACGGTTACCCCCAATACCGGCTATACGGCTGACGTCACCGGCTGCGGCGGTAGCTTATCTGGTAATACCTATACCACTGCTCCGATCACGGCCGCCTGTATTGTTAACGCCAGCTTCACGGAGCAGGCCGATGCTTTGGAAAAACAACCAGCGCCCAGTACCGCGCTTGCCAATGGTAGTCCCGTATCGTTTTCAGTCAAAACGCTGAGGGGCGGCCAACCGATCAGTATCCCGGTCGTTTGGACTGTTTCGCCAGAAAACGGTGCCGGCAAGCTGCTCAGTGGTAGCCAACGAGTTAATATGGTCACTGTTAACAGCGATGCCAGTGGTTTTGCGACGGTTGATTTTTCCCCCGGTGATCAAAATCTTGGCTATAGAATTACCGCCAAGGCGGGTGGCCAGGAGCAGTCTTTTCAGATCAATGTAGGTAGTGGCGATGTCCAGTCCGATCCCTATACACCTTCTCGGGTTCAGGAGGAGTATACCAATCGAGCTTGTCAGGCCAATCAAGCCAACCCCACTCCAGGGATGACCGATCTGTGTGGGCAGATTGGCAGCACAGAGCCTGCTGATAAAACCAAGTTGTACAACCAGCTTTACCCACGGAATAATCCAGAGGCGGCTAATACTAATCAGCAGCTCGCCAAAGGCCAGATGGGTAACGTCGTGTCACGGCTGTCCGCGTTGCGGCAGGGAACACGCGGTATCAGCGTCTCTGAGCTGAATATCCGTCAGAACGGGCAGTTGATGTCTATTGCGGCCTTCGATAAAGCGTTTGCCCCGCGCGGCGGCGCTGCCGGTGATGAACCGGGTGCTGACTTGGGCGGACGACTCGGTATCTTCGTCAACGGCACGATTAACACCGGCGATAAGAATCAAACAATCCGTGAGGAAGGTTTCGATTATCGCCTGTACAACATTACTAGTGGCCTTGATTACCGTTTCACCGATAGCTTGATCGCGGGTATGGCGCTCGGTTATGCCGCCTCGAACGCCGACCTCGACGCCAGCGGCGGCGGTCTGGACGCCACTAGCATCAACCTGTCGGCCTACACCAACTACTTCGTCAACGACAACATTTTCCTGGATGGTGTCCTAATGTACGGTTCGGGGAACTTCGACCTGACCCGCAACCTGGATTTCTTTAGCGGAGAAGGCACCAACCGCCAACAGTTCATTGGGAGCGCCACGGCTAGTCCAGATAGCCAGCAGTGGGGAATTCGCGCTGGTGGCGGCTATGACTTCAAATTTGACCAAGGTATCCAGGCTACTGTCAGCAGCTATTTCAATTATCTGAAAGCGGATCTAGATAGCTATGACGAGAACGGTGCCCAGATCAATGGCGTCAACTGGAACCTCCATGTCAACGAGAACTCGCTGGAATCGCTGACCTTCAGCCTTGGTGGCGAAATTTCTCGGACTATGAGTATGTCCTGGGGTGTTCTGACTCCCCGGTTGCGCGCTGAGTGGTTGCATGAGTTCAAGGATAATCCGATTCCGATCACGGGTTGGTATCTGGTTGACCAGACGGGTAATGCTCTCTATGGTCAGTCGGATCAGCAAGACCCCGACTATTTCCAGCTCGGCCTGGGTGCCAGTGCGGTATTCAGCAACGGTGTACAGAGCTTCCTGTTCTACCAGGCTACCCTGGGCAAGGCCGACTACACGGATAACCTGATTACTGGCGGTATCCGTTTCGAGTTTTGATCTCCTTTAGTTCTCTCGCCCACCTAAAAGGGTGGGCGGTACTCAAGGCTGAGATTAACCACTTCTGGGGATGCTCTGGTGTTTTACTCGGCTGTTCATCCGGGCAGCGGATCGCCTACGTCCGGGGAGTCTGGGTCTCTTTAGCGCGGAGTAGGTCTGGGAAGAACTCCATCAGGCCGGGGTTCAAGGTCGGTATCCTCTTTTCAGGAAATCGCCTAATGTCCCTTAATCAAAAATCTTCCCCGGATTCATAATCCCGTTCGGGTCAAACGCCTGCTTGACCGCCCGCAAATAGCCGATTTCCACCGCATCGCGGGTGTAGTGCAGATAAGGCTTTTTCAGCAGGCCCACACCGTGTTCAGCGGAAATGCTGCCGCCATGCCGTTGCAGGACAGTGAACAAATGTTCGCTAACCGTCCCGCATTTTTCCGCGAATGCCGCCGTATCCAGATCCGCCGGTTTAAGAATGTTGATATGCAGATTGCCATCGCCAATGTGGCCGTACCACAGCACCTCGAAATCTGGATATTCCCGCTGCAATAGGACTTCGGCTTCACTCATAAATGCCGGCGCTTTGGAAATTCGCAGCGCAATGTCGTTCTTGTAGGGCTGATACGGGGCGATGGATTCGCTGATGTCTTCCCGCAACCGCCAGAGTTCCTGCGCCTGGGCCTGGCTTTGACTGATGACGCCATCCTCCAGCCAGCCCTGATCGGCGCAATGCTCAAACAAGGCCAGCGCGGTATCGGTATGCATCCCGTCCGGGTTTTCAAATTCGATTAAAACGTAGTAAGGCGTCCCGGCCTCAAAGGGGCGTTGCAGACCTTTGGCGAGGACATGGCGCAGCGCTAGTTCGGAAAAGAACTCGAAGGCGCTTAATTCCAACTTGTTGCGGAAGATGTGGTACAGCGACATGAGGCTGTCTAGATCGGGAACGCCCAGCACCATCACCACCGGCTCACGCAACGGGCGGGTGAGACTCAGTGTCGCTTCGACAATAATCCCCAGTGTGCCTTCACTGCCAATGAAGAGATGCCGCAGGTCATAACCACTGGCGTTCTTGATCAGTCCGCGGTTGAGTTCCAGCAGATCGCCGTGCCCGGTCACCACTTTCAGACCGGTCACCCAGTCGCGGGTCAGACCATAGCGAATCACTTTGATGCCGCCCGCGTTAGTGGCGACATTCCCGCCGATCTGACTGGAGCCGCGTGAGGCAAAATCGACCGGGTAATACAGCCCCCGGTCACAGGCAAAATTTTGCAGGACTTCGGTGACGACGCCCGCCTCGCAGGTCACGCTGCGGTCGGTGGGATCGAAATCCAGAATCCGGTTCATCCGCTCCATGGACACCACGATTTCGCCCTGACAGGCGACCGCCGCGCCACTCAGGCCGGTACGTCCGCCGGAAGGCACCAGCGCCAGCCGATGCTCGTTGGCGTAGCGCACCAGTTGCTGCACCTGATCCACGGTTCCCGGCAGCACCACCGCCAGCGGGTTCGGCGTATGCAGGCGGGTCCAGTCGCGTCCGTAGTTCAGGCGACTGTCAGCATCCGTGCGAACATGGGCGGGGTCGATGAAAGCGCGGATGCCGTCAAGCAGGGCGGCGGAAGCATTCGGATCATGCAGGGTCACGGTGGTGGGAACTCCAGGTTGCAAGGGCAAGGTTGCCAGTCCCGTTCAGAGGGATTATGTTCAACCCTTCTATTCTAACACCGGCAAAATCCTGCGCAGCCATGAGTCAGACTTCACTCGAAAAGAACCGCATCAAAATCTTGTTGCTGGAAGGCCTTCATGCCAGCGCCGTGGAGGCGTTTCAGGCAGATGGCTACTCCCAGATTGATTTTCACACCAAAGCGCTGCCCGAACCGGAGTTGCGGGACGCGATCTGCGACGCCCATATAGTCGGCATTCGGTCTGCGACCCAGTTGACGGCCAGGGTGTTGGAACACGCTCACCGCTTGATCGGCATTGGCTGCTTCTGCATTGGCACCAACCAGGTCGATCTCGATGCCGCGCAGGAACAGGGTATTCCGGTCTTCAACGCGCCGTTTTCCAATACCCGCAGCGTGGCGGAACTGGTGCTGGCGGAGATCGTACTGCTGTTGCGCGGCATCCCCCAGCGCAATGCGGCGGCGCATCGCGGCGGCTGGATTAAGACTGCCACCGGTTCTCGTGAAGCACGGGGTAAATGCCTGGGCATCGTCGGCTATGGGCATATCGGCACCCAGGTGGGGTTGCTGGCCGAGGCGCTGGGGATGCGGGTGGTGTTTTACGATATTGAAACCAAGCTGGCGCTGGGCAACGCCCAACCCTTGCCGTCGCTGGACGCCCTGCTGGATCGGGCTGATGTCGTGACCCTGCACGTTCCCGAAACGCCGCAGACCTTCCAGATGATCGGCGCGGAGCAAATCCAGCGGATGAAGCCGGGTTCCGCGTTGATTAACGCGGCTCGGGGGACGGTGGTGAACATCGACGCCTTGACAGCGGCGCTGGAAGCTCACCATCTGACCGGCGCGGCGATTGATGTCTTTCCGAAAGAGCCGAAAGCCAATGATGACGAATTCATTTCGCCGTTGCGGGCGTTTGACAATGTGCTGCTGACCCCCCATGTCGGCGGCAGCACCGAGGAGGCGCAGCAGAATATCGGCCTGGAAGTCGCCAGCAAGCTGATTAAATACAGCAATAACGGCTCAACGCTCACGGCCGTCAACTTCC
>JAIFNF010000162.1 GCA_020047885.1 Gammaproteobacteria bacterium
GTTGACAGGACTTTCAGAACATGACCGCATTCAATTTCGAGCAGGCGCGTTTCAACATGATTGAACAGCAGATCCGGCCCTGGGAAGTGCTCGATCAGCGGGCGCTGGACACCCTCGCCCAGATGCCGCGTGAGGATTTTGCGCCGGAACGCTATCGCCATCTGGCGTTCAGCGATGTCGCCATCCCGATTGGCCACGGCGAGATCATGCTCAAACCGGTGGTTGAGGGCCGCCTGTTGCAGGCACTGGCTTTGCAACCCACGGATCATGTGTTGGAAGTCGGTACGGGCAGCGGTTACCTGACCGCCTGTCTGGCGCGATTATCCGCCAGTGTGGTGAGCGTGGATCTGATTCCCGACTTTATTGAGCAAGCTCGGCGCAAGCTCAAGGCGCAAGGCTTGAGCAACGTCGTTGTGCAGGTTGGCGACGCCAGTCGGGGTTGGGGTGCCCATCGTTATGATGCCATCGCCGTTACGGGATCGGTCGCCACGGTTGACCCCATTTGGCAGCAAAGTCTGAATCCGGGGGGGCGATTGTTCATCGTTGTGGGACAACCACCGGTGATGGAAGCCCTGTTAATCACCCGGGTCGGTGCGCAGGAATGGACGCGTGAAAGCTTGTTTGACACTGAATTGCCGCCGTTACGAGGCGCTGCGCCGATCAAGACCTTCGAGTTTTGAACGGGCATCAACAACCAGGGGGAGCCTGCCCAACATGCGTAAAATGCATCATATGGTATTAGCCGGGATCGTCGTCGCGCTAAGCGGATCACCGGCGGCTGCGGAAGATTTGCTACAGGTTTACCGGCAGGCTCAGGACAGCGATCCCGTGCTCAAAGCTGCTGTTGCGACCCGGCAAGCCTCTGAGGAAGAGCTACCGCAGGCTCGCGCTTTGTTTCTGCCCAGCGTAGGGGTTTCTGTCAATGAGGGAAAAATCTACCGGCAGGTTGATTCGAATGGGGTTCTTCCGGGCAGAAAACTTTCTTTGGATACGAGCAGTTACACGGCCTCCCTGAATCAGCCCATTTATAACCGCAGCAGCCAGGTGCAACAACAAATAGCGGAATCGACGGTCAAGCAGGCCGATATCGATTTTCGCAATACGCAAAGCGACCTGATCCTGCGGGTGGCGCAAGGCTACTTCGGGGTGTTGATAGCGCTCGACAGTTTGACTTTCGCTACGGCCGAGAAAAATGCGTTCGCCCGCCAGTTGGAACAGGCCAACCGGCGGTTTGAGGTGGGCCTGGCGACCATCACCGACGTTTACGATGCCCAGGCGAGTTTTGATGGTGCCGTCTCCCGAGAGATTAGCGCCATCAATGCCCTGGCTGACGCTCGCGAACAATTGCGGCAACTGACCGGCCTGGATTATGCAAAGCTCAGCATCCTGAGTGAAAAAATGCCCTTGTCCCTGCCCACCCCCCAGAATCCCGAAGAGTGGGTGGGTATGGCGCTGGCCAATAATCTGGAATTGCTGAGTGCCGGTTTCAGCGTGGATCAGGCCCGCGACAACATCAATCTCCAGAAAGCCGGGCATTATCCGACGCTGGATTTGAGCGCCAGCAGCGCTATTTCTGACGACAGTTCCAACACGATCACCAATAATCTGGTCTCGCTGCAATTCAATCTACCTCTTTATAGCGGCGGTTCCGTGTCTTCAAAATCCCGCCAGGCGGCGTACAGCTATGAATCAGCGCGCCAGCAACTGGAGAATTTGCAGCGCGACACGATTCGGGTGGTGCGCGACGCCTACCGGGGGCAGGAAACCGCCATCAGCCAGATCAAGGCGATGAATCAGACCCGGATATCGACCCGCAGCGCCCTGGAAGCCAATCAGGCGGGCTATGAAGTGGGCACCCGCACGATCGTTGACGTGTTGAACGCGGAGCGCAGCGTTTTTCAGGCTGAACGCGATTACGCCAGCGCCCGTTATAACTACATCTTGAATTTTCTGACATTGCGCCAGGCGTCCGGCCAGTTGTCGGAAGCCGATGTCACCGAGATCAATGGCTGGCTGGACGAAGCGCTGTCCACGTCGGCTCCCAGAGCGATGCCGGTGATAACCGCCAAGTCACTGGGTGAGGAACAACCCGTCAAATCGACGCCTGCCCCAAGCGAGGCGAACGGCAAACCGGCGCAAAAAACCAAGCCTGCGGCCAAGTGAACGTCGTTCGGCTCTCGGGTGAAGCAGCGATGGCGACATCCTCGGCTCCGCTTTCCTCTCAGGAAGGCGCGGAAAAATCGGTGATCCTATTACCCGCCCGGTTGCCGCGCCGACTGGCAGCGATGGTTTACGACAGCCTGCTGCTGGCCGGTGTCCTGGTCGTCGCAACGGGACTGGCGACCGGCGTGACCACCCTGGCGCTGGGTGTGACGACGGCCAGTACCGACCATCCCCTGCAGGGCAACCCCTTCTTCCAGGCCTATCTATTACTGGTCTGTTTCCTGTTCTACGGCGGATTCTGGATCCGGGGCGGCCAGACCCTGGGGATGCACGCCTGGCGGTTGCGTGTGCAGGGACGCGAGGGTAGGACGATTCACTGGCGACAGGCGCTGTTGCGGTTTTTAAGCGGCGGGTTGTGGCTGATCCCGATGATCGTTATTCACCAGATGGTGAAGCCGGGTGTCGGCTGGAGTCTTGGGGTCGGGCTGGGCATATTGCTGGTGCTGTTGGCGTTGCGCTTGCCGGATCGCTGGTCGGCCACCGAGTTGGTCGTGTTGCCGAAAGCGGCTCATCAGCGCAATCGCCGCAGCGCATAAAGTCCGGCACCCAGGAACAGCAGCGACGGCAGGCTGGCACCGATCAGTGGCGAATAGCCATAGAGCAGCACGACATTGCCCAGCAGATAGTTCATCAGGAAAAACGCCAGCCCCAGCATTAACCCGATCAGCAGTCGTTGACCGGCTCCGGAAGCGCGTTGTGGACCGAAGACAAACGGCATGGCGATGACCAGCATGGCCAGGTAGGCCAGCGGCGCGAAGGCCTTGCGCCACATCGCCAGTTCATAGCTCTGGGCATCCAGGCCGTTCCGTTCCAGATAGTCGATATAAACCCGCAGATCGCGGAAAGATAGATCATCTGGACGCGCCGCCAGTACGTCCAGAATCTGCGGACTGATCGCTGAGGCGACCGGTTCGGCAAATACTCGGTCAGCACCACATCGCCCTCCAGGCGGCTGCGGCTGACGCCCGCCAATTGCCAGCGACCTTCCTGATAACGGGCGCTTTCAGCGTGCGTCGCCCATTCCAGTCGGGCCTCAGGATTGACTCTGAACACCTGAATCCCGGCCAGGCGAACCCCCGGCAGGACCGCCTGGACATGAATGAAATCGTCCCCGTCCCGCGCCCAGAACCCCCGCCCGCCGCGAATCTCCAGGTTCTCGCCTTTAGCCGTCGCCCGCTGTTCACGAGCGAACTGTTCCAGGGGCGGAGCGATGAATTCTCCCATTAACACCACGGCCATGCTCAGCAGCAAACCGGTCCCGGCGACCGCGCCAGTCAACCGGGTCAGCGACAGGCCGGCAGCGCGCATCACAATCAATTCACTGCCACTGGCCAGCGCGCCCATGCCCAACAGGCTACCGACCAGCAGCGCCATGGGAAACAGATCGTACAGTCGGCGCGGTTGAATCAGCAGCAGATAGTGAAGGGCTGCCGTGAAGTCATACTGCGCCTGGCCGACGCTTTCCAGTTCGGCCAGCAAGGTCAGCAACATTTCCAGCAACAACAGCACCAATAACGTCACCAGCGTTGCCGTGGCGACGGCGCGAAACAGATAACGATCGAGAATATTCATCAGCCGCCTCGCGCCGGTCGCCATAACCGTTGAAACCCGGGACTGCCCGCATAGTGATGCAGCAACAAACCCAGACCGAAGAGCAGAAACAGGCCATGCACCCACCACAGGCCCACCCAACTGCTAACGACGCCTTGACTCAGCCAGGATTCACCCACGCCGACCAGATTGAAGTAGATGGCATAGATCAGCATCGCGGCAACGATGCGCCCATAGCGACCTTCCCGAGGTTTAGCGCAGGCCAGGAGCGGCGCCCACAGCGCGATCAGCAGCATCTGCAGCGCACTGTTCAGGCGCATGTGCAGTTCAGCAATCTGCATCGGTTCGGTCGAACCCAACAACTGCGCAGTCTGCAGGGTTTCCCGATGTCGCCAGGTTTCCACCGTCGATCGCGTATCAATCCGCATCGTAGCCCGTTCAAAGCTCAGCAAGTCGTAATCGCCGCGACCGGGAACGCCCCGGTAACGGTGGCCCTGCTCCAGAATGATATGGCGGATGCCCTGTTCATCGATGTTCTGTCGGCCCCGCGCCCCGGTGGTAATGCTGAAATCGCCGTCCGCTTCACGGCTCTGGATAAAAATATTCCGCAACTCGCGCTCGTCCAGCGCCCCGATATAGATGACGTGTCGACCCTGCATAATCTCGCGGAAGGCACCGGGTGTGAACATGGACACTTCGGCTTCCTTGCGGGCTTTGGCCAGCGCCTCGAACTGCCATTCCATGACGACTGGCAACAGGAACAGCGCAGCACCGAGCGTCAACAGGGCCAGTGGCGTGGCCAGCAAGAAGACCGCTCGGTAGACCGCCATCGGTCCCTGCCCCCCCGCCGCCAATGCGGTCATTTCCTGATCGCGGTACAGTCGGCCCAGCGTCAGCATGATGCTCAGCAGGAAGGCCAGCGGGGCCAGCACGATGACCATGTCTACCGATTGCAGGAGCAATAGCAGCAAGACGGAATCCTTGGCCAGCAGGCCAGCGGCCGCCTTGCTCAGGTAACCCGCCAAGCGATGACTGAGCAGAATGGCCATGAGCGCCAACAGCATCGCCAGCAGCGTCAGGCCGATTTCACGGATCAAATAACGGTCAATAATTGAAGGCACGATCGACAAAGTCTCCCCATACTGGCGACGGTCAGGTGATATTATTCGCGGCGACACTCCCGGATTTGGCGCGACCCTGACGCCGGGCATTCCCGGCAGTCCAATGAATCCCTCATTCTGACGCAGAAGGCAGCTTCCCCATGGAATTCACCGTTAAAAGCGGCCATCCCGAAAAACAGCGAACCGCCTGCCTGGTGCTGGGCGTGTACGAATCCCGGCGCTTGACGCCTGCCGCCGAACAGTTCGATAGCGCGTGCGGCGGCTATCTGGGCAACCTGCTGCGCCGCGGCGATCTGGAAGGCAAGCTCGGCCAGTCGCTGCTGCTGTTCAATGTCCCCGAGGCGCTGTGCGAACGGGTGCTGTTGGTCGGCTGTGGCCGCGAGCGCGAGTTGGATGATCGCCGTTTCCGCCAGATTCTCAACCACACCGCCACAGCGTTGAACGACAGCGGCGCTACCGAAGCGACGGTGTATCTGACCGATCTCGCCGTCAAGAGCCGCGATCTTCACTGGAAACTCCGCCAGTCGATTGAAGCGGTCGAAGAAGCGCTGTACCGCTTCGATGCGCTGAAGAGCAAAAAGGACGCGCCACGCCGACCCTTGCGGCGGATTATACTCAGCGTTCCCCAGCGGCGCGAACTGGCGGCGGCGGAATCCCTGGTGCGGGAAGGCGTCGCCATCGTTTCCGGCGTTAATTTCGCCAGGGATCTGGGCAATATGCCGCCCAATCGCTGTCATCCGACCTGGCTGGCCGAGCAGGCGCTGGCGCTGACCACCGAATTTCCCACGCTCCAGGTACAGATTCTCGAAGAAGCCGAGATGGCGCAACTGGGGATGAATGCGCTACTGGCAGTGAGTCAGGGCAGCGCCCAACCCGCCAAGCTGATTCGCCTCGATTACCGGCAAGGCCCGTCCGAGCAAAAACCCTATGCGCTGGTCGGCAAGGGCGTCACCTTTGACACTGGCGGCATTTCGCTCAAGCCGGGCGAGGGCATGGATGAAATGAAATTCGATATGTGCGGCGCGGCCAGTGTGCTGGGGACGCTGCGGGCTTGCGCTGAATTGCAATTGCCGCTGAATGTGATCGGCCTGATTCCGGCAGTCGAGAATATGCCCGGCAGTCAGGCCACGCGACCGGGTGACATCGTCACCAGCCTGTCTGGTCAGACCATTGAAATTCTCAATACCGACGCCGAGGGGCGGCTGATCCTGTGTGATGCGCTGACCTATGTGGAACGCGATGAACCGGCGGCCGTCATCGACATCGCCACCCTGACCGGAGCCTGCATCATCGCCTTGGGTCGCCATCCCCACGGTCTGTTCAGCAATCACCCGCCACTGACCCACGCGCTGCAAGCTGCCGCGCACGCCACCAGCGACCGGGTCTGGGAAATGCCGCTGTGGGACGATTATCAGGAGGCGCTGGACAGCAACTTTGCCGACATGGCCAATATCGCCGGGAGTCGTGATGGCGGGGCGATCATCGCCGCCTGTTTCCTGGCGCGGTTCACCAAAAAATTCCACTGGGCGCACCTGGACATCGCCGGCACCGCCTGGAAGACCGGTAAAGCCAAGGGTGCGACGGGACGTCCGGTGCCGCTGTTGACGCAGTATCTGTTGGATCGGGCGGCGGAGCAGCGTCGCGAAGAGGCGTGATGGCCACACCACAGATTGATTTCTACGTTCTACAGGACGCCCGGGCGCAGGGTCGGGCGCAGTTGGCCTGTCGGCTGGCGGACAAGGTCTATCGCCTCGGCTATACCCTCTATATCGCCGTCGCTGCCGAGGCGCAGGCGGCAGCGCTGGATGATCTGCTGTGGACGTTCCGCCAAGACAGCTTTGTCCCGCACGAGCGGTATCCCCTGACCGGTGCCGAAGGATCACCGGTGCTGATCGGCGTCGCGCCGCCGGCGGAAGTGGATGCTCAGGTCCTCATCAATTTTACCGACGCCTTCCCCGAGGGATTCGAGCGCTATGAACGGGTTGCGGAACTGGTGGACGCCCATCCCGACGTGCGGGCGCAATCGCGGGAGCGGTTCAAACAGTACCGTGAACACGGCTTAACCCCGGAGACGCATAAACTGTGATGTGGCGCAATCTGGCTTTGTTGATAGTCCTGTGGATGCCAGGGTGGATGCTGGCGGCGCAACCCGATGCATCCGTTGTGGCATCGACCGATCCGGCCAAAGTCAGCGAACAGCAGGCGGCGCGTCGGCAGGCGCTGGACAAGGATCGGGAAACTATCGAGCGCAGTCGGCTGGATCTACAAGCGCAAATCGCAGATCTGCCTGGGCAGATGGAGAGCCTGCGCCCGGAGCAGATTAACGAAGCACTGTTTGAACAAACGGCGCTGGACGTGAAATCGGCGTGGCTGCATCAGGAAACTGCCGCCACCGAGTTAAATAATGCGGAACGTCGTATTCAGGAACTGCAAAAGGCCATTGCCGATCTCGAAGCGCGTGAGCAATTGCTGAAAAATCCAGCCAAGGACGGCGTGGACGGCGCGGCGGATCGTGCCGCAGAGTTGCAGAAAACCAGTCAGATGCTGGGCCAGCAACGCACTGAACTGGAACTGGAATCCCTCAATCTCGCCAATTTGCGGGCGCAGAGTGCGACCGCCAAACTGCGGCTGACCCTGGTGACGCAGTGGCAGGAGCGGGTGGAACGGATGTACCGGCAGCGCCAGGAGCAGTCCCGGCAGGACGCCCAGGCCGAATTGATCAGTCGGCTGCAAACCGACCTCACCACCTTGCAGGATCGCGCCAATACCCTGAAGCAGCGACTCGCCAAGGAACGTGGCTCACTGTCGCTCGCTGCCTGGCAGCGGCTGGAAACCGAACTGCGCACCCTGGATGAGCAAATCAATCTGCGCACCCAGGATCGCTCGCTGGCGGAAGTCGGCGCGACCCTAGCGCGGTTGAATGACCTGCTGAAAAAGACCGAAGCACCACCCGACGAACTGCAACAGGCATTGAAGCAACTGGAGACTGCCGCTGCCGATCTGCGCCGCACCGACGAGTTATTGCAGCAGAAAATCAGTCTCTACGCCCAACAGCGCCAAGTCATCGAACGGCGTGGTCATCTCACCGGCGTCAACCGGCGCTTGCGCGATGAGGAAGCGCAATTAATCGATCAGTTACTGGCGGAATTGAACCAGCGTACTGAGCAAGTGCAAAACCAGCGGATGCAACTGGATACGGTTGAGGGGCAGTTGACGCAGTACTACCAGGATCGGCTGCATCAGGACTTGTTTACCCGCAAGCGCTACCCGGACAGTGCCGAAGCCTGGGGGCAACTCTGGCAGGATTTGGTCACCGTGCCACGGGTGCTGTTTTATCAGGTGCGCCTGAGCGGCGAATCGGCATTCAACGCTCTGCTGGACCAACCGCTGTGGGGCGGGTTGCGCTTGCTGGCTTTGGAAGCGGCGCTGATTTGGCTGGTGTTGAAGACCTGGCACAAGTTGCGACAGACAGCCCAGCGGATGCGCGAGGAAGAGGCTGATCAAAATGACAGCTTCTTGCGCCGACTGATTCATTTGTGGTTGCGATTAGCCCGGGATAATCTGCTGGGTGCGGGTTCAGCGGCGGCGTTAGGGTTGTTGCTGTGGCTGATTGAAGCGCCGCAACCGGGTTTTGGTATTTTGATGACCCTGGCGCTGGTCTGGGTGGGCATCAAACTCCCGATCAGTCTGGCCTGGCTGTTGTTGGCTTCACCCCGACTGCCCGAAGAAGAACGGCAATGGCCACTCTACCGTCAGCTGTTCTGGACGCTGACCGGCGGCGGGGTACTGGGGGCGCTGGTCATTCTGGTGCATTTGAGCGACCTGCCCGACAGCGTCGCCCATGTCTTCGACCGACTGTTCATGCTGTACTGGTTTTGGGCTTTTGTGCCGGGAATGCGGATTCGCCGGTTGATTATGGACCGGCTGGGCGCGGTGTATGGCGACCGGATGTGGTTTGCCATGTTGCGCTTTGGCAGTCTGCTGTTGCCGATGTCGCTGTTGGGCGCTGCGATCCTGGGTCTGCTGGGCTATCCCCAACTGGCCTGGCTGGTGGCCGGCCACCTGCTGATCCTGATCGCGGTGCTGGTCGGTGCGCTGTTGCTGCGTAGCCTGTTGAACGATCTGGTGGTGGCGTTGAAGAACTACGCCGTCGCCCACTCCGGTTATGGCCTGCTCTGGACGCAGGATGTCATTGCGCCACTGCATCGGATTACCAATCTGTTGTTATTCCTGGGCGCGGGATTGACGGTATTTCGGGCGTATGGCTGGACCGGGGAATCCGCGGTGATGACCTCGATTTGGCGGTTTCTGGAACAGCCACTGTTCACGGTTGGCCGGGCGGACATTACGCTTTGGCGGATCGCGCTGACCACGACCTTGTTACTGCTGGTGATCTGGTTCGGGCAGTGGAGTCGGGCAGTCACCTACCGCTGGCTGTTCTCGCGGATGGGCGATCTGGGCGTGCGGCATAGCTTGTCGGTATTCACTCAATATGCAGTGGTGCTGATTGGCCTGATCGTGATTCTGCGCGTTATCGGCATTGATCTGACGACGCTGGCGGTATTCGCTGGAGCGGTGGGCGTCGGTCTGGGTCTGGGATTGAAGGATTTGGCCAATAATTTCATCAGCGGGCTGTTCCTGCTGATTGAGCGGCCTTTGCGCAGTGGTGATATTGTGAAGATTGGTGCCCACGAAGGTGAGGTGTCGAGCATCGGGATGCGGTCACTGAGTCTGCGCACGTTCGATAATCAGATGGTGATTATTCCCAATTCGGCAGTCACTGGCGAGGCGTTTACGAACTGGACGCATCAGGATCGGGTGTTGCGGACCATGCTGGTCATCGGCGTCAGCTACGATTCCGATCCACATGCTGCCAAGGCGATTATTGAGCGTACCATGGGTGAACATGAGGCGGTGCTGAAAGAACCGGAGCCGTCGGTAATATTGTGGGAATTTGCCGATTCTGCGGTCAGTTTCCGCGTTTACTTTTTCGTGGACATTGGCCAGAACAGCGGTTTGAAGACCCGCGATCAGATTCTGTTCACGATTTGGGATCGCTTCAAGGATCGCTTCAAAGACGCCGGCATTAGTATCCCTTACCCACAGCGCGATCTGTATATCAAGGCATGGCCGGAAACGGGTGGGTCAGCGGGTTTAACGCAGCATAACCCCTGATCGCGGTTTTCTGCCCGGCCCGGTGAGGCGAGTCATTAGGTGATTTCCGGCAAAATCCCCCCCGACCCCCCTTTTACGAAGGGGGGAGGTGAACGCTTATATTGTGCAAGCATATCGGGTAGCGTTCTGGTTCATTTACTTGAGGATTTCCT
>JAIFNF010000167.1 GCA_020047885.1 Gammaproteobacteria bacterium
GCGAACTGCTGCTGGAATTGCGGCAAGTGGACTGGCGGTTGCGCATCAGCCGGGAGGAAAACATTCTGGCTCAGCAACACACGACCCGGGCACTGGTGCGGAATCTCGCCCACGAAATCAAAAATCCCCTGGGCGGGTTACGCGGAGCCGCGCAATTGCTGGAGCGGGAGTTGCCCGATCCCGGATTGCGTGAATATACCGGCATCATCATCGGCGAGGCGGATCGGCTGCGCAATTTGGTCGACCGGATGCTCGGCCCGAATCAACTACCCAATGACAGCGAAGTCAGTCTTCATGAAATTCTGGAGCGGGTGCGCGTACTCATCGCGGCAGAAACGGCACCCGGCATTCGTCTCGAACGCGACTACGATCCCAGCATTCCGCCGTTGTGGGGCGATGCCGACCGGTTGATTCAAGCGGTGCTGAACGTGGCGCGTAACGCCGCACAGGCGCTGAATGAACACCAACAGGGTGTGATTACCCTTCGCTCGCGGGTGCAACGCCAGTACACGATTGGCGCAAAACGCCACAAACTGGTGGCTAGACTCGACATCATCGACGACGGCCCCGGTATTCCGCCTGAACAGCAGGAACAGATTTTCTATCCGATGATCAGTGGCCGACCGGACGGGACCGGACTCGGCTTATCCATTGCGCAGAGCATTATTAACCAGCACGGTGGGCTGATCGAATGCGTCAGTCGGCCTGGTGAAACCGTGTTTACCCTGTTGCTGCCCCTGGAGCGCATGGAATGAGCCGCAAAGAACAGATCTGGGTGATTGACGACGACCATGCCATTCGCTGGGTGCTGGAAAAGGCGCTGCAACGCGAAGAAATGGCCGTGACCACGTTCGACAGTGCCGTCGGCGTGATCGAAGCGTTGCGTCAGGGCAAACCGGATGCGGTGATTGCCGATATTCGGATGCCGGGCATGAGCGGTCTGGAGCTGCTCGCCCAATTACGCGAGCGGTTGCCGGAATTGCCGGTGATCATCATGACTGCGCATTCCGATCTCGACAGCGCGGTGTCCGCCTATCAGGGCGGGGCGTTTGAATATCTGCCCAAACCCTTCGATGTCGATGAGGCGGTAGCGCTGGTGCGCCGCGCCTGCGAGACGCACCGCCAGCAAACCGAAGCGAACGCGCCGGCGGCCCGGTTGCCGGAAATCGTCGGCGAAGGACCGGCGATGCAGGAGGTCTTTCGGGCGATTGGCCGGTTGTCGCGTTCGAACATTACGGTGCTCATCACGGGTGAATCCGGCACCGGCAAGGAACTGGTGGCGCGCGCCCTGCACCGGCACAGTCCCCGCGCCAGCAAACCGTTTATCGCCATCAACACTGCGGCTATTCCGCGTGATTTGCTGGAATCCGAATTGTTCGGCCATGAACGCGGTGCCTTCACCGGGGCGCAGGCCGCCCGACAGGGTCGGTTTGAACAGGCTAATGGCGGGACGCTGTTTCTGGACGAAATTGGCGACATGCCGGCGGAATTGCAGACCCGGTTATTACGGGTGCTGGCGGAAGGTGAATTTTACCGGGTCGGGGGGCATACGCCGACGCGGGTCGAGGTGCGAGTGATCGCGGCGACGCATCGCAATCTGGAACAACGAGTCCGCGAGGGGCAATTCCGCGAAGATTTGTTTCATCGCCTGAATGTGATCCGTATTCAGTTGCCGCCGCTGAACAAGCATCCTGAAGATATTCCGCTGCTGACCCGGCATTTTCTGGCCGAAGCGGCGCGGGAACTCGGCGTTGAAGTCAAATTGCTGCGCCCGGACACCGAAAATTATCTCAGTCGGCTGGAATGGCCGGGCAACGTTCGGCAACTGGAAAACCTGTGTCGCTGGCTGACGGTCATGGCGTCCGGTCGGGAAATCCATCTGGAGGATTTACCAGCGGATTTACGGGAGCAGGCGCCAGTGACCACGGGCAGTGGCTCCAATTGGGAAACCGCTTTACGCTTGTGGGCAAGTCAGAGCCTGGCGCGTGGCGAGCAGAGCCTGCTGGATACCGCGCTGCCCAGCTTTGAGCGGGTGATGATCCGAGCCGCGCTGGAGCAGACCGGTGGCCATCGTCAGGAAGCCGCCCGGTTGCTGGGCTGGGGGCGGAATACGCTCACAAGGAAAATCAAGGAATTGCGGATGGAGTGAGCGAGCGCCATGTTTGACGTCATCCTGTTCGAGCCGGAAATTCCGCCCAATACCGGCAACATTATCCGCCTGTGCGCCAACACCGGAACCGGGCTGCATCTGATCCGGCCACTCGGTTTCCAAATGGAAGATCGCCAATTACGGCGCGCCGGGCTGGATTATCACGAATGGGCGCGGGTCCGGGACTACGCCGATCTGGCCGACTGTCTGGCGGTGTTGAACCCTTCACGACTGTTCGCTTTCACCACCCGTGGCCAAACGGCTTATCACACGGTCGCTTACCAGCCTGGCGATGCGCTGCTGTTTGGCCCGGAAACCCGTGGTTTACCGGCAACAGTGCTAGACACCATTCCCGAAGAACGCCGCTTGCGCATCCCAATGCTCACCGTCGGCCGCAGTTTGAATTTGTCCAACGCGGTTGCAGTGGTCGTGTATGAAGCCTGGCGGCAATACGGATTTCCCGGAGCCTGTTGACCAAGGAGGGGCTGCGTGGTTCGAAATCTTTGCCGCTGTGCTCTATGCTTGGCATTCATCGCGAGTTACTGCGAATCACCCGCACCCCTATCCCCTGTATTTATTTTCCGGAGACCGCCTGCATGGACTGGATCTTTGAAATTCTGGTCAGTCTGCTGACCCTGACCGCGCTGGAAATCGTGTTGGGCATCGATAATCTGGTGTTCATTTCGATTCTGGCCAATCGACTGCCGGTTGAGCAGCAATCTTCCGCCCGTCGCGCCGGTCTGGCGCTGGCGGTTATCACCCGGTTGCTGTTGCTGGCCAGCATTTCCTGGCTGGCAGGCGTGACCGCTCCGCTATTCACGATTTTCGAGCATCCAGTGTCGTTGCGCGATCTGATCCTGCTGAGCGGCGGCTTGTTCCTGCTGGCCAAAGGCACTACCGAGATTCACGCCACGGTGGACGGGGTGGAGGAGGACATGCGTCAGGCGAAAGCCGCCAGCTTTGTGTCAGTGATCGTGCAGATCATGATTCTCGACATCGTCTTTTCCCTGGATAGCGTGATCACCGCCGTCGGCATGTCCCAACATCTCGGGGTCATGGCCGCCGCCATTATTATCGCCGTGGGCATCATGATCTTCGCTGCTGACCCGCTCAGCCGGTTTATCCATGAAAACGCCTCGGTCAAGATATTAGCACTAAGCTTCCTGATTCTGGTGGGCGTGGCACTGGTGGCAGATGGTATGGGCTTCCACATTCCCAAGGGCTATCTCTACTTCGCGATTGCGTTCTCGGTCGCGGTCGAGGCGCTCAACCTGGCGGCGACCAAACGTCGGCGGGCAGCTAGAGCCAAAGCAGCTCAGGCGCATTGATCGGGTTGCCGGGCGTGGTCGGTCTATTCCCGCAGCGCCCGCAATTCGACCATCGTCTCCTCGGCGACAGCGCGAATCCGGTCCAGCAATTCCGGGGCAGAGTCGAGGGTGTTCTGGCGTCCGGCCAACTCCAACTGTCGGACTCCATCGGTCAGGCGCAACGCGCCAATCGTGCCACAACTGGACTTGAGCTTGTGGGCGATTCGATACACATCATCGGCGGATTTCCCGGTAACGGCAGCTTGTAGAAGGTTCAGTTGCCCCGGCAACTCCTTCAAAAAACTGTCGATCAAATCGACAAATTCGTCTTCCATGACCTCCCGCAATTCGGCGATGACCTCGTCGTCAAGCAACGGCGGTGGATTGAGATCGGCATTGTTCATTCGCAAGTCCCCAAGTGATATTCTTTTCAAGAATCAAGCATAGACGAGGCGCGGCTTTCGTCCATGCTGCGGATGCAAATTGCTATTGGAGCACCAATGGGCATTGAAATAGAACGAAAATTTCTTCTTCGCGATGACCGCTGGCGTCAGCAGGTCGAGCGGTCGACACGGATGCGGCAAGGTTACCTGACCAGCGATGCCCGCTGTTCGGTGCGAGTGCGGGTGGCCGATGATCAGGGTTTCCTGAATCTCAAGAGTGGCACGCTGGGCATTCAGCGCAGTGAGTATGAATATCCCATTCCGCTGGCGGAGGCCGAAGAAATCCTCAATACCCTGTGCGAGAAACCGCTACTGGAAAAAACCCGGCACTTCCTGTATTTCGCCGAACATCTCTGGGAAATCGATGAGTTCGAGGGCGATAACGCCGGGCTGATTGTTGCAGAACTGGAATTGCGTCGGCCTGATGAACCGTTTGCCCGGCCCGACTGGCTGGGTGAAGAGGTGTCAGACGACCTTCGCTACTACAACTCGCAATTGGCTCGGCATCCTTACCAGACTTGGTCTGACCGGGCGTCACTGGACTCTGAAAAGGGGTGAGCGGGGTGGAGCGCTGGATTCGCGTGAGCCTGCCTGAGCAACGCCTGGAACTGCGGGAAGGCGAACAGACCGTTGCCGTCTACCCGGTTTCCACGGCATTGAAGGGTCCCGGCGAACGGCGCGGCAGTGGATGTACACCGCGCGGCTGGCACCGCATCCGCATCAAGATCGGCGCTGGATTGCCCGCTAACACGGTTTTTGTCGGGCGGCGACCTACCGGTGAAATGTATAGCCCGGAACTGGCGACCCGTCACCCGGAACGAGACTGGATTCTGACGCGGATTCTCTGGCTGACCGGGCTGGAATCCGGGCGCAATCGCGGCAGCGACTGCGATACCCTGCGGCGGTTCATCTATCTCCACGGTTGCCCGGATATTGCGCCAATGGGGAAGCCCCTTTCCCATGGCTGCATTCGGATGCGCAACCAGGACTTGCTGGAATTGTTTGCGCAGGTCAGCGCCGGTGATCGGGTGTTGATCAGCGACTGATTATCGGCGGGAGCGCAGACTGTCCAGCACGCCCTTGAACATTTCCTGATTATGGGGATTGAGATCGCTTAAGGTCTGATGCGCCTCATACACAATCCGGGTCAGTTCATCCTTGCAGGGCGCGTGAACATCCAGTTGTTGCAAGGCGGTGGTGATAGCCTCGCCGGAATCGCGGATATTGAAAATCTCGTAAAATCCCATGCTGTCCAGAATCTGATTGACATCCTCATTCGTCGACAGCAAGGTGGTTTTATGCTCAAAATGCTGACGATTAAAGTTAGCAATTTTAGCCAGTAAACCCAGACTGGTGCTGTCAATCGAATGCGTTTCCGTTAAGTCCACCAAGATGTTGTCGTAATCAGTACGGGTGAACAGACCGTCCAGAAAATCTCCCAGCGCACAACCCATGGTATAGCGGACATCGCCGGTCAGTTTGAGGAGGTAGGTATTGCCTTGTCTGACATAGAACGCCGCGCCTGATTCCATCTCAGTCCATCCTCTCAATCAGCAATAAAGTCACATCATCCGGCAAGGGGCCGGCCTGATCCAGTCCCAGCGTCTGGATTAAATTCTCAATCGTCAATTCCGTCTGGCTGACCAGTTCCAGCAAAAAAGTCTGCTTATCGCGCAAGGTTGGTTGCGGCAGTGTTTCCAGAATACCATCGGAAATAAACACCATGGCAAACCGCGGCGGTAATTGCAGCAATTCGGTCTGATAGTTGGCAAAATCAAACAGACCAATCGGCAGGCTCTTTTTACCGACATAGCTGGCTTGTTGACCGTCAAATAGAATCGGGAAGGGAAACTGGCCGCCGCTGCTGTAGCGCAAACAATTGGTTGACCACTCGATGACGCCGTAGAACATGGTCAGATATTTGTCCATATGGCAGCCGAAGATTTCGCGGTTCAGCCGACTCAGGGTTTCCGCCGGATTGAGAATCCCCTTGTCACGGTTTTGCCGACGTAATTCCCGGTAGCGGCCAATATAGCTTTTGAGCATCACGGTCACGAAAGCAGAGGACACACCATGGCCGGAAACATCCGCAATGTAAAAGCCGAGATGATCACCGTCAATCGCGAAGTAGTCGACGAAATCGCCACTTAAATACTGCGAGGTGAGCAGATGGCGACTGAAACGGTAGTTGCGGTACAGCTTGTCGTTTTCCGGCAGCAACTGGAATTGAATCCGCCGCGCCGCTGCCTCATCCTCCTGTAATTGCCGCACGGTTTGCTGTAATTGGTCATTGACCGCCTCCAGATGTTCGCGGTGTTCACGGTTTTCCCGCAGCAGTCGGGCGCGCTCCAGGGCATTCATGATCGCGTGTTCCAGCACCGCCATGTCTTCAATCGGTTTGGTTACATAATCCCAGGCACCAAATTTCAGCGCTTGAATGGCGTCGCTCATCCGGCCCATGCCCGACACGACCAGGATCGGCAGGTCGGGAAACTCGCGGGTCACGGTCGCCAATACTTGCAAACCATCCATCCCCGGCATTCGCAAATCGCAGAGCACCAGGTCGGGTGGTTCGCGCCGGATCAGGTCAATACCGTCGGGGCCATTACTGGCCTGGCTGACCTCAAAGCCGCTGTCTTCCAAATAGGTCGCGAGAACCTCGCGGATCATGGGTTCATCATCAATCGTCAGGACGCGCACGGCTCGAGTGCTCATCAACTATTCTCCCGGTTCGACAGTGTGCGTACTGCGGTAGCCAGCGGCGCCATGTCGCTGAGGGGCTTTTGATAAACACGATCATCGTCAAGCCCCATGGCGCGCAAATCATCGGGCAAACTGTAACTGGAGGAGCCGGTGTGGATCAGAAATTCCATGTCGGGATAACGCTGGTGCAGGATACGAATGGCCGAATTGCCGTCCATATCCGGCAGCCGCATGTCCATGATGCACACCGGGCAGGGTTCGCCCTCGTCCAGCCAGGCCAGCGCCGGGGTCACTG
>JAIFNF010000135.1 GCA_020047885.1 Gammaproteobacteria bacterium
GATCGGTATTCGCCGTTGAATCCGATAAAAGCTCAATAATTAGATCGGGATATCGTCCATCCTCTTCCCAAACCACCCATGAGTTGCGCGGTTCTCTAGTCGTATTTTTAACTAAGAAAAGATCTGGACCACGAAAGTCATGATTTTTCAATTGCTGGCGGCTAAAATACACCCACATACTGACCGTGTCGGTGGCACCAGCGGCAAAGTCGAAACGCAGGACGATGAGTGTCGGCGTGTTCAGCGTAAGGGGCGCACTGGTGGCGGCGGTGCCATTGAGTGCCCAAGTGGTGGAGGTATTGCTCACGAAGAAGTTATCAGAGCCGTATTTAAAGCTCAGTTGGAATGCTCCAGTGGTGGTGCTGCTGGTGCGGGCGAGAAAACTGATGTAGAGGCTTGTGCCATCCACGCCGAAGGCACCCGTGTTCACCCCACCAATGCGCTGGGCGAGGAACGGGTCGCTAGTCATGTTGCGATAAACTGAAGGATTGCCGCCCCAGCCTGTGGTATTCTGCTGTCCCGCACCGCCCGAGGTGGTGAGGGTTTTTGCGCCTTGGGTGTAAGCGAGACCTGGCACTACATCGGTGGTGGTGCCCCAAGAGTTACGCAGTCCCGTGCTGGTGCCGGAAGGGTTGCCGCCGACATTGGTGGCGGGGAGGCCGTTGCCGCCGTTGAGGCCGGCATCGGGGTCGGGTGAGTTGCTGGGAACGGTGTAGGCAAAAGGCTCGGAGATAATGAGCGAGCCAGGCGTGATGGTGATGGTGAGTGCAACGGCTGGTGAGGTTCCGATGGCGTTGGTGGCGGTAAATGCCAGCGCGTAAGTGCCTACTGCAACGGAGCTGCCGCTGAGCAGGCCAGTCGTGGTGTTGAGCGTGATACCGGCTGGTAGAGTGCCGCTGACCAGTGCGTAGTTGGTGGGGCTGTTGAGTGCTGCAATCTGGTAGCTGAATGCGGAGCCATCACCAGCGGTGGCGGTTTGGCTGGCGGTCACAATCGGAGCCGCATTGGGCGTGGTGGCGTTGACCGTGCTGGTGTAGGCGGAATCACCAATCGCATTGGTGGCGCAAACGCGGTAATAATAGGTCGTGCCGCCAGAGAGTCCGGTATCCGCATAGCTGGTGGCATTTGCGGTAGGAGTGGCGATTTGTGTCCAGCCCGTGCTACCGTTCGCACTGCGTTCGACTTTGAAACCCGTCTCATCGGCGGAGTTGTCGATCCAGCTTACGGTGATTTGGCTGCCCGAGTTGGCACCCGCACTCGCGCCAGACGGTGCAAATGGCACAGTGGGTTCTGTGAACGGGGTGACGGCGGCGAGAGAGGTGCCGATGCGGAGTTCGTCGAGCATCATGGCGTTGGCGACGGAGGAGCGGGTTATGAAATTATTGAGGCCCAGGAAGCTGATACCACTCACTGTGGCGTTTGCGGTGCCGAGGGCGGTGCCGAGCGCAGGGTTCACCCACATGCTTACGGTGTCGTTGGCTCCAGCGGCGAAATCGAATCGCAACACGATGAGAGTCGGCGTGTTGGTTGCGAGGACTGCACCAGTTGCAGGAGCCTCTCCGAGTTTCCAGCCCGTGTTGGTATTGCTTACATAGAAACTAGAAGACTGATCCCAGCGGAAGGCGATGCGGAAGGCATCGGCGGAGGTGCTGTTCGTGCTGGCAAGGAAGCTAATAAAGAGGCTGGAGCCATCCACCCCGAAGCTGCCGTTATTGCTTGCGCCGATGCGTTGGGCGAGGAACGGATCGGTGGCCATGTTGCGATAGACAAACGGATTGTCGGTGCCCCAAGTGGCGTTATTGACCCTTCCAGCTCCGCCAGAGGTTGTGAGTGTCTTGGCGCCTTGGCTGTAGGAGAGGCCAGCGACGACATCTGTGGAGTTACCCCAGGTGTTACGCAGGCCAGTGCTGGTGCCCGAGGGATTGCCACCGACATTGGTGGCGGGCAGGCCATTGCCTCCGTTGAGCGCAGCATCGGGATCGGGTGCGTTTGTCCCGACCGTATAGGCGAAGGGTTCATAAACGATCACCCCGGTGGCGGTGACTGCGATATTAAGCGTCACGGTCACGGCTGCGGAGGTGCTGACGCTGTTGGTGGCGGTGAAGGCTGGCGTGTAGATGCCGGCGGAAGTGGGCGTGCCGCTGAGCAGACCGGTGGTGGCGTTCAGCGTGACACCAGGAGGCAGACTGCCGCTGGCGAGCGCATAGCTGATGGGCGGACCACTGGCTACGATGGAGTAGGAAAAGGGTAAGTTGCTATTCCCGATCACGGTCTGACCAGCGGTGATAACTGGAGCAACGGGCACCAGCGAGGTGATGATGAGGTTGAGGTTGTTACCAGAGATTTGGGCGGTGGCATTCCAGCCTGTCGGCAGGCTGAGCGTGGGCAGGGTGCCGGTAATGCCGCCAGCGGCGGTGATGAGGGTGTAGGTGCCGATGGTGGCGGAGGCGTTCGCCGTGATGGTAAGTGTGCTGGAGGTTCCGAGTGCTAGTGCGCCCGTGATGTCGAGCTTATCGTGGGAAGCAGCACTCGTGGTCAGATGGGCGGCGAGATTCCCAACGGTTTGTAGCGTGACGGATCCAGAAACGGTGCCCGTGCCGCCGAGTGTGCCGCCGGAGAGCAGGGTGACTGGACCGGTGCCAGTGGCCGAGCCGGTGGAGTTGTTGGCGAGGAGGGTGCCGCCCGTGACGAGGGTTCCCCCGGAGTAGGTGTTGGCGGTGGTGAGGTTCACCGTTCCGCGTTGAACGAATAGTTTGCCGCTGTGGGCAAGTTGTCCGGCAGCGGGCGACCAAGTGCCAGGGTTGTCCCAAGCAATGCTTCCGTTGCCTGAGAGGTTTCCGGTAAAGGTGATGGGCTGATCGCCACTGAGGACGACGAGGAAACCAGCGGTCGTAACATCGCCGCCGATGATGAGCGGACCGCCGGCGGCCTCCCAGTTCTGCGAGCCGCCGAGGGTGATGGCGTTCGTGATCGTGAGTGCGTCGGCATCCTCGTTGCGCAGACCCGTCTCCATGAGGGTGAGTGCGGAACCGCTGAAGGTGAAGGGATTGGTGCCCCCAGCAGATGCGACCAGCATGCCGCGGACGGTGGCGGGGGCGGCGAGGTTGATTGCGCGGTTGCTGGTCTCGGCAGCGTCGAAGACGGCGGAGCTGGTGGCGGAGGGGAGCTGACTGCCGCCCAGCCAGTTCGAGAGGGTGGCAAAGGTGCCGTTGGTGCTGCCCATCCAACGGCGGGCATTCGAAATCGCAATAGTCCAGCGCAAGGCGTAGCCGTCGGCAGCCATGAATGCGTTGACGCTAGGATAGACTGAGGTGGTGACCCAGGGCTGGTCCCCGAGTGTTGACCAATGATGTGTGCTGACAAAATGGAGTTGGCCGTTGTAGGGGATGAAGGCAGGGCTGCCCGAGTCGCCACCGATGTATTTGTTTGCGTAGTTGGTCGTTGCGGGGACTGGGTTATTGAACCATAGATCCGACATGAAATCAGTCGAGAAGGATACCGTCGCCAGGCCGATCCGGCGCTGGTAGGTGCCATCGCCGAGGTGGCCGTAGAGCAGGGCGGGGTAGCCAACTAGGTTGGCCAGTGAGCCGACATCCAACATGCGGTAAATCGTAACTTTGTCAGTCGGCTTGATTGGGGAGTCCATCCGGGTGAGCCGTGCATCGGTTGCGCCGATTTGGCGGGTATTGCTGGCGCCTACGGCGATGGTCACGAGCGCACCGTCGGTGTTTTGGAAAACATAGGAGGCGTTGGTGGCGACGAAACCGAGATGGAAGGCCATCGCAAGGTGCATGGGGCTGATCAAGCCGGCACTGAGACTCGTCTCTTGGCTGGTGTTGGTCTGCCAGCCGACGCCGCTGAAGTCGTAGTTAAGTCCGACGAAAGCGGCGTTGGTATTGCGGATGAATGGCCCGCTGAGCGAATGAGTCGGCGTTCCCTCCCAGCGGTTGTTGGCCGTGCTGGTGCCACTATTGATGGTGAGGGCGTGGGCGGGCAGCACCAAACCGATGGCGAGGAGGCAGACTGAAAGGAAGCAATGGATGGAGTTTTTCATGGGGTGATAACCTTCACACGGACGAAGCGCTTGGCGACGGTGGCGGACGAATCTGTGACCGTCACACGCTCGAAGGTGGAATCGGCGAGAGTGGTGGCACTTTCGGTGGCAGAGGCGTTTTCTGCCCAGGTGGCGAGGTCGTTGGAGAACTGCACCCAATAGCTGATGCCTGGCGCAGGCGAGGCGGAGGCTTTGCGGCGGATATAGGTCACCTGAAGTTTCCCGCTACCATCCACGCTGGCAAACGGCAGACCCGCAGAGCCGGATGCACCCAGGACGGTGGCGTTTGGTGTGCCCAAGATCGAGGCTTGACCCGTGCCCGACCCAATCATATTAAAGGCGTATTTCAGTAGATTCGCCACGCCGTCACCAGCAGGCATGAGTAAATCCTGTGTGCCGTTGGCGGTTAAGTTACCAGTGCTGCGGAAGGTAGCCAACGCAGTGGGAATGTTGATCGTATAGATTGCGCTTGCTACCGAGCTATCTGGATTCCCTGCCTTATAGGCGATGGCCTTGAGCGTCTGCGATGCGTTCACCGAAACGGGTGCCGTGTAAACCGTTCCGCTCGTGCTCGTCGGAGTGCTGCCATCGGTGGTGTAGCGGATGCTTGCGCCAGCGGTAGTCGAATTGATCGTAATAGTTTGCGTGCTGGTGTAAGTGCCAGCCGCCGGGGTGAAGGTGGGGGCCGCCACCACAATCGAGGGGGTGAACTCCGCGACTTGGATGATGGTTCCACTCCCGTTAGCAGTGATGTCCCACCGATAGAAGGCATAGGCCGTGGTGTTGGCGAAGGCGTAGGTGCTCGTCTGCGCACGGGCGGTCCAAGTCTGATTGGTCCGGGTATCGAGCACCGTCCAGTTGATCCCGTCATTGGAGCCCAAAAGCGTCCAGTTTTTCGGATCACGTTCCGGCGCATCGTCGCCCGAGGTGATGGCGTAGCCGTTCCACACCGTCGGCACCGCATAGCTAAACTCCACCCAGGAGGTGGCCGAGAAATCCAGCCACTTGGTCGTCAGGCTGCCGTCGGTGAGCTTGTCGATGCCCTCGTCGGGCAGGTTCTGACCGCGGGCGGTGACCGCATTTGATACGGCGGTGATCGTGAAGGCCCCGCTGTTCAAGGCGCTGTCCGTCATTCCCGAAGCGTAGGCAATGGCCTTCACCGTGGTGGTGGTGCCCACGGTGAGAGCACCACTGTAGAGCGTGCCCGTCGTGCTCGTCGGCGTGCTCCCGTCGGTGGTGTAGCGAATCTCCGCACCGGGGGTGGTGCTGGTGAGCGTGACGGACTGCACGCTGGTGTAATTGCCTGCCACCGGGCTGAAGGCCGGGGCATTCACGACAGGAAGCGCAATGGTGAAGCTGGCGCTGCTCACGCTGCTCGTGGTCAGCCCTGCGGCATAGGCGATCGCCTTCACCGTGGTGGCGGTGCTGATGCTGAAAGGACCAGTGTAAACCGTGCCGATCGTGTTCGTCGGCGTGCTACCGTCGGTGGTGTAGCGGATGCTCGCGCCAGCAGTGGGCGTGGAGAGGCTGACTGCTTGCGAGCCGGTGAAGGCAGTGCCGTCAGGCGAGATCACTGGGGCTGCGACATTGGTATCGAGGGCAACGCTGCCCATCATCACAATATCATCCCCACTGTAGCGGCCGATGCCGGCGAAGGAGAATTGACCGACGTTGGGCTGGAGCAGGCGGAAGGTCACGGGCACCGTGAGGTTTTGCAGCGCGGCGATCCCGGACAACGTGGTGGTGAGCGGTGCCCCGTTGTAGGAGCTAGGCGTGCCGGAAACGGTGACGATGGTGTAAGCGCCGCCGTTAATGCTGTAGGCGATACCGCCGCCTGGCACCGTCTGGCTGGGATCCTGCCAATAGGGCGCATACAGCAGGCTGGAAATCGATACCGTGCTGCCGGCTTTGGGCGTCACGGTAAACTCCGCGTAGTCGCCGCGCGTGAGGGCTCCGGCGAGCGTGGTCGAGCCAGGAGACCCGGCCTGCTGGTAGGCGAAACTATCTGCAGTCTGCTGAAGTCCGTAGCCGGAGAGCTGCATGCCGGGGCCGCGGGCCAGCGGCGTGAACGTGAGCCGCGAGGTGCTGGCCGTAGGCGCGGCGGTGGCTTCGTTCCCAGTAGCGCCGGCGAATTCCCAGCGGGCAAGGTGGCCGGATAAGCCATCCACCAAGGCGGTGGTGCCGACCTCGGGCGAGGGCAGGCTGAGGCCGATGGCGTTGTAGGCGCTGACCACGATGTAGTAGGTCTGATCGTGGTTGAGGCCGGTGAGGGTCTTGCTGGTGCCGCTCGGCACATCGGCGCTGAAGAGGTAGATGCCGCTATCGGTGCCCCAGCGGATGGTGTAGCCGGTCGCTCCGGCGACGGGGCTCCACACCACGGCTTTGGAACCGCTCCCGTCGGTGATGGAGGTGATGGCCGTAGGTTCGGGGACGCCGGGGATCGCGAGGGAAATGCTTTGCGTGGCAAAGCTTCCGGCGATGCCTTGTAGGCGCAGGCCATGCACGCCCTTGGTCAAACGGACGGTGCGCACCACGGGCGTGCCGGTGGTGAAGCTCGCACCCGAGGGCACGCCATCAATCCAGAGCAGGGCGGTGCCGCCAGCCCCGGTGTTGATGGTAACGGTGTAATCGCTGGTGGCGGTGCTGATCACGTTCCACGATTGCCAGTTGCGACCGGTGACGTTGCCAGTGCCGCTGGTGCTCAAGGCGAGATTGCCGATGACCAAGTGATTGGGCAGGAAAACGCCATTGGCGGGCTCGGCGCGCAGCTCATTCATCGCGGCATCCTGGGAGTAGATGAGCGGATACTGGGAAACGTTGAGCAAGCCCTGCTCGGCGTAG
>JAIFNF010000313.1 GCA_020047885.1 Gammaproteobacteria bacterium
GATCGGTGAAATCATCCGCGGGCACATACACCGCCTGGATCGAAGTGATCGCGCCGGTATCGGTGTTGGCGATGCGCTCCTCCAACGTCGATAGCTCGGTGCCCATCGTCGGCTGATAGCCCAGCCGCGACGGCATCTGGCCCATCAAGCCGGACACTTCCATGCCCGCCTGAATGAAGCGGAAGATATTGTCAATGAGCAGCAGCACGTCGCGGTGTTCATCATCGCGGAAATACTCAGCCATGGTCAGCGCCACATGCCCGACCCGAAAGCGGGCACCCGGCGGCTCGTTCATCTGACCGAACACCATCACCATGTTCGGCAACACCCCGGCGACCTGCATCTCGCGGTACAGCTCCTCGCCTTCACGCGAGCGTTCGCCGATGCCGCAAAACAGACTGACGCCTTGGTGATGCCCGATCATGTTATGGATCATTTCGGTGAGCAACACCGTCTTGCCGACGCCGGCCCCGCCGAACAGTCCCGCCTTGCCGCCGCGCTCCAGCGGCGCGAGGACATCGATCACCTTGATACCCGTCTCAAAGATTTCGGACTGGGTAGAGCGGCGTGTCAGTGGCGGCGGCAGCCGATGCACCGAACGCCATTGCACCTCGGTCAGCGCGGCTTGACGATCCATCGCGGTGCCGAACACGTCAAACATCCGCCCGAGAATGCCCGGACCGACCGGCGCGAGTAACGGCCCGCCGGTGTCTTCCACGGTCATGCCACGGGCGAGACCTTGCGTCGGGGTCAAGGCCATGCCGCGCACCCGATGGGCATCGAGTTGCGCTAAAACTTCGATCACGATGTCCCCCGCCCTGGCGTGCAGCACTGTGTAGATGGGCGGCAAATGTGCATCGAACCGGATATCCACGACGCTGCCGCGCACGGAGACCACGGTGCCAAGGTGGGGAGAACGGGGTTGACTACTCATAACTTTCTGCTGTTGATTTCCGGTCAGGACTTTCGCTTATACCTTTTTCCGTCATACTCGTGAAAGCGGGTATCTATTATTTTCAAAGATTTAAGCGAAAGTCCTAGTCGGTATCCTCTTTTCAGGAAACCGCCATTCCATGGTTCAATTTTCAACCTCCTCACAGGTCAATCCAAATACGGTTTCGGTCAGCCAGCCTCTAAATGAAGCGTTGTCTTGGAACTGCTTGAACAGTTGCGCGTCGTCTTTGAACAGCGCGGTGATCACCCGCTTGAGCGCCTTGTCGTGTTCGATCCGGGCCGTGCTCGGCGTGTTCTTCAGCGCATTTTGATACGCCGGATCGGCGGCCACCTTGGGCGGGATGACTTCGATAATCCGCTGTTCCACCGCCTTTGAATCCAGAAACAACCCGCCGAACTGATCATTGAATTGCTTCACGATGTTCGACAACCTGTCCAATTCCGGTTCCGGCTTGTGCCCCCCGCCGCCAGTAGGGGCTGGTTCAATCTGGGCGTCTGCATCGGGTAGCGCGATGGCGATCATGGCCTTCTTCTCGGCGCGGTAGCTGTCCATGTCGATGGCGTCGAGAATCCCTTTGGCCAAATCTTCTTCCACTGGCGCGGGTAGCTTGCTGATGAGGAAGTTCAGGAAGATCGAGAGCTTTTCCCAGTCCTGCACGCCGTAGGGCAGGATCGTCGCGAGGAAATCGTAAGTGCGCGTGAAGGTCTTGGCCTTGCCCTTGAAATCCACTTGCGGGTCTTCGTCGAGGTCGTTCACATAGACGGCCACGCAGGCATCGAGGATCGGGTCGAGCTGCTCCCGAGGCGCGCCGTCCAGAAATAGAGTGACCAATGCGTCGATCTGTTCGGGCGAATACACCTGATGCTGGTCCAGGTCAGCTTTGAGCGTGTGCAGCTTGTTCGGGTCGGTCTCGCGGCTCAGGATCGTGGTGCGGTAATAATCGGCGAAGGACTGCTCGATGGTCTCGATGTCATTCTGGAAATCGAGCACAAACACATCGCTCTTTTGCGGGTGCGCCCGGTTCAAGCGCGACAGGGTCTGTACGGCCTTGATCCCCCAGAGCGCTTTGTCCACATACATAGTGTGCAACAGTGGCTCGTCGTAACCGGTCTGGAATTTGTCGGCGCAGATCAGAAAGCGATACGGGTCTTCCTGAATCCGCTCGGCGATGTCGTTGCCCGGAAAGCCATTGAGCTTCGCCTCGCTGACTTTCTCGCCGTGGTATTCCGGCTCACCCGAGAAGGCGACGATGGCTTGATACGGGCTTTTCAGTTCCGCGAGGTAAGCGCGAAACGCGAAGAAATACTGAATCGCCTGCTGAATGCTGCCCGTCACTACCATCGCCCGCGCCTGCCCGCCGATCTTGCGCTGGCCGATCACCTGTTCGAGAAAGTGGTCGATCATGATCTCGGCTTTGTCGCGGATCGCCTTGCGGTGGCTCTCGACATAGACGCGCAGCTTCTTGCGCGCCTTTTTGACGTCGTATTCGGGGTCGCCGGCCACGGTCTTGGCCAGTCGGTAATAGCTCTCCACTGGCGTGTAGTGCTTCAGCACGTCGAGGATGAAGCCCTCCTGAATCGCCTGCTTCATCGTGTAGCCGTGGAAGGGCTGGTGCTTTACCTCGCCGCCTTCCGAATACGGTACGCCGAAAATCTCCAGCGTCTTGCTCTTCGGCGTGGCGGTAAAGGCGAAGTAACTGGCGTTGGGCAGCAGCTTGCGCGACTCGATGATGCGGTTGATTTTGTCCTCGGTAGTTTCGTCCTCCTGCTCCGCGCCGCCTTCCGACAAGGCCATGCTCATCGCCGCCGTGGCGCGGCCGCCCTGGCTGGAGTGGGCTTCGTCGATGATGATCGCGAACCGGCCGCCGCGATGCGCCTCGCCGATGCGGTCGAGTACGAAGGGAAAGGTCTGCACGGTGGAGATGATGATCTTCTTGCCGTCCTTGAGAAACTTGGCCAACTGCTCGGTCTTCGAGCTACCTGCGCCCTCTTTCACTGCGCCGATGATGCTGCCCACCTGGGCAAAGCCTTTGATCGTTTGGCGGATTTGCTGATCCAGCAGGCGGCGGTCGGTAATGACCATGATCGAGTTGAAGACCTCTGCCCCGTCTTTGCGCAGGCCGATCAACTGGTGCGCCAGCCAGGCGATGGAGTTGGATTTGCCGCTGCCCGCTGAGTGCTGGATCAGGTAACGCTGGCCCGCCCCGTGTTCCTGCACATCGGCGAGCGTTCGCCGCACCACGTCGAGTTGATGGTAACGGGGGAAAATCTGCACCTGCTTCTTCTTGCCCGTCTTCGGGTTCACTTCCTCCACGATCTGGGCGTAATTCTCCAAAATCTCGGTCAACTGGGCCGGGGTGAGGATGCGTTTCCACAGGTAATCGGTTTTCAGGCTGTTCGGGTTGGGCGGATTGCCCGCGCCGTCGTTCCAGCCCTGATTGAAGGGCAGAAACCACGAATCTTTGGCCATGCCCTTGGTGCCTTTGAGGGCGGTGCACATCCGCACTTCGCTGTCGTCCACCGCGAAATGCACCAGGCAGCGGCCAAAGGCGAACAGCGTCTCGCGGGGATCGCGGTCGCGTTTGTATTGCTCTACCGCGTCGTCGACGGTCTGCTGGGTCAGGCTGTTCTTGAGTTCGAAGGTGATTAGGGGCAGGCCGTTGATGAAGGCGCACAAGTCCAGCGCCCGTTGGGTTTGCTCGCGGCTGTAATGGAGCTGGCGGGTGATGCTGAACCGGTTGCGGGCATGACGAGCTACTGCCTTGGCGTTGTCCGCCGAGGGTGTGCCGTAGAACAGGTCAAAATTCAGCGGCCCGTGCTTGATGCCCTTGCGCAGTACGTCGATCACGCCGCGCCGGGTGATCTCGCCTTGTAGACGGGCGAGAAACTTCTGCCGCGCCATGCTTTTGGTGTCGCGGTCATCAATGATGCCCAGCTTGGCGTATTCATCAGGCTGGGTGGCGCGCAGAAAGGTGAAGAGCTGCTCGGTATCGACCGCATACTCGCGGTCATAAGCGGCTGAGTTTCCGGCAAACCAGCCGGCGCTACCGTAAGCCGGCGCAGCCTCGGCTACACCGGTCGATGCGCCACTGGCCAAACCATCGACGCCGGTCAGGTGCCGCATGATCAGCGTTTCGAGGCCTTTTTCGCTGGTGTCGGTTTTCATGGGTTTAGAGCTTGGCTTTCAACACTCTCGCCATCCTTGCAAAGGCGGGTAATAAACTGAGCGCGGTTGGGTTCAGTATCCCGACAACCTCAAAAGAGCGCTTGCCCTTGGCATAGGCGTTGGAGCAGTCACGCGTCGCTTGGGCGAGCTTGTCGTAAACCTCCTTGCGGTTGCGTTTCTCCAGATCGATCAGCGGCGGCAAGGCATTTTCCTGGAGTCTGTGACCGTAATGCGCTTTCAATGCGGCACGGTCGACAACGATCCACGTTTCCATACACGTCGTCATCAGCAGAACCTGTTCATCGTCCGCTCCAGCAGGCTTATCCCAGTTGTCCCGGGTCTTGAGATGCTCCCAGGTCTTTTCGCTATCAGCCACGGGGTCTTCGCTGTCGATCAGCATGGCGATGTAATCGCCTTTTTTGCTATGGCCGTGGGCCGTCTTGAAGTCATCAAATGCTGAGTTACGGCCGCCACACGCGCTGAGCCGGGGCATCCTCTTGCCGGCAGCAAATCCCAGCTTCCCAATCAGATTACGGAAGCCCTCACGGCAGCGCACTTGATCTTCTTTGGACTCCGCACCTTCGATGTAGAGATGGGCGCTCACCAGCGGGTTCCTCCCAGTTGTCCCTGAATCCAAAGTTGTCCGAGGCGGTATTTTTCTAGCCACACCGCCAGTTCGGAGGCCGAGAGACGAGTCATCTCTGTCTTACCTTCGTGCTTTTCGCAGACCATCACCGATTCCGGGCAATCGGTCATGGCATCCACGAGGATGTCGGAATGTGTCGTCACGATGAGTTGCGTGCGTTGAGATGCCTCCTTGAGGAGGTCGGCGACGGTCGGCAAAATATCTGGATGCAATCCGAGTTCCGGCTCTTCGATGCAGATGAGTGGTGGCGGCTCGGGGTCGCAGAGGATGGCCAGCAGGCAAAGAAAGCGCAGCGAGCCGTCCGAAAGGCGGGTGGCAGGAATGGCAAAATCCTCTTCATGCAGGAATACCTGCACCGAACCGCCTTCCGTTACCACTTCGAAATCCGTCAGTCCGTCATAGAGCTTCCGCAAGTTATCCAGGAAAGCTTTTTTGGCTTTGGGCGACTTCTTAAGCCGGCTCAAGAACAGTCCTATATTTGAAAAGTCCTCCAGCAAAACGTCATTCCGCACATCGGTTTGCTGGGGCGCACGATGGGCCGCATTTCTGCCAAACTCCCATTCACGGTAAATGCGGATACGCTCGTAGTTTTGCGCGAGCCATGCAAGCTCGGGATAAACGTCGGGGTCACGTCGTTGCAACAAAATCGAGCGATCAAGCTCAATGGAGTCACGGGAGAGGTGCCGACTCGGTCCCGCCGAAGTGTTGACCACCGGGTCTCCCTGCTGATAGCGGTAGAAAAAGTGGACGTCTGCTGCCTGGGCATATCGGCACTCACTCTCTTCGATGCGCTCATCGTGGAGAAGAAATGACTGCTGTGAAGAGCGAAACGCCACCGTATGGCGAAGAGGCTTATTCCCCTTTGGGTTGTTCACCACCCATTCCACCGAAGCGGACTCGTTGGGTTGGCCTTTCCAGATCCATTCGGACGCACCGCCGCCTTTGAGAGTGACCTCCCGGAAGTCCTTTGCTGCGGCGGAGGCCCGCATGAAGCTCACCGCCTCGATGAGGTTGGACTTGCCGCTGCCATTCGGGCCGATGAGCAGGTTCAGGGATTGGAGTTCAATGCCCACATTGTCAGGCCCAAAAGACAGGAAGTTCTTCGGTGCGAGATGGTGGATCAGGATCGAATCGGTTTTGTCGGGCATCGCTCAAGACTCCTCGGGTTCGATTTCATCGAGAATATCCCTATCTTCCGGCGACTCGCCGGTGAAGAGTTCGGCGGCGGGATCGGTGGGCAGGTCAGGCAACTTGGCGGCGGCTTCGCGCACGTCCAGCTTGCCAGTCACGATGTCGGCGGTCAGGCGCGTGCGGTATTCCTGCATCAGCGCGATTTCTCGCTCGGTGCGGGCGATGGCGGTGGTCGCAACGTGGGTTTCGCTGGCGATGGTTTCCACAAGCTGCCCTTGTTCATCAATCGGCGGAACCGCGAGTTTGAAGCGTTTCAAGTCCTCACAGGTCAGCGCGCCTTTGGTGCTTCCTGAGTCATCGCTTATTGAACGAAGCGTGGGGTATGCGGCAACCAAACTAAGGTGCAAATAGCCTGCGGTAACGACCGGCACGCAAGGATTGATGTAAGCGATGTGTTGGTTAATCGTCGCTTCAAATCCGAGAACAGCCGACGTTCCGCGCGTCTTGCCTTGGCCGGTAATGGCGATCAACACGCTACCAGCGGCGACTTTTGGCAAGTGGCACTCCCGCAATGCCGAAGCAGTTACGAACTGGTCAGCGCTATCGATGAAGCCACGATTCACATGCGAGCTGTTAAGCCACGGGTAGCTCCCGCCACTCCAGAATCCCATGTTGCTGCGCGACGGTGTCGAACCGTTACCAACTTTGGCGAAGCGGCTGATTCGCCACACCTCCCAATGCCTCGGAATATCTCCGATCCACGGGATACCGGAGGGCTTGAGGGAAACGTCGGGGTCAAGTCCACGGGTGACAGCGTGGTGGATGATGGCCTGTTTCTGCTCGTTCAACAGACCGATCAGCTTGCGCTTGGTGCGGATGAAGCCGTCGATCTTCCGGTTGGCGTGGTCCAGAAACCGCACGATGGCCGCTTGTTCATCGTCACTGGGCACGAGAACGGGAATCTGCCGCATTCCGGGAATGGACAAATCCCGTGCGCGACATACGGTTTGCTGCGAAGGAGACGCTGGCCGAAGGCGTGATTGGCGATGCGGAAGTCGAAGACGAAATACGCCGGGCTGACGATTCCATCGCAAGGCGCAATGCCCATCGAACCCTGCCACGCCTTCATCTTGTTGATCACGAGATTGCCAGCGCGGGCGACCTTGTAGTTGGTCAAGTCATCGGGGATGACGTTGTGATTCTCGTCCGCGTCGGTCATTGAGCGAACAAAAACGCCTTTCTCCCGCGCTACAGAAAGCAGCGGTAGGTCAGGTCGATCCCGCTCGGCTCGCTTCGCGATGAGCGTGCGGAGATTCCGCACTTCCCATTTGGCTGGAATAGCACCGAGCCACGTCGAACCCGACTCCTTGTATTCCGCATACGGCTTGAGTCCCTCGATCATGGCTGTTCCCCCTGCACCGGGACTCGCCTGGCCTCCTGTTCCCGGGCGTGTTCTATCGCCTGGTGCAGTCGGGCGCGAAGCAGCGGCAGCGGTGGTAACTCGGTGAGGTACTCGCTGACGCGGATGGACTTGGCGTCGAGCTGGAGCAGCTCCACTTGTTCGGCGTCAGCGGCGGCGCACAGGATGAGTCCGATCGGCGCTTCTTCGCCCGCAGCGCGTTCATATTTGTCGAGCCAGCGCAGATAGAACTCCATCTGTCCCACGCAGGTAGCGGTGAAAGAAGAGCAAGTCGAGATGAAAATCGTCCTTGCCGACGCTCATGCGCTTTTGGCGGGCGACGAAGGTAAAACCCGCGCCCAGCTCCAGAAGCACATTTTCGATCTCACGCAGGATGGCGCTTTCGAGGTCGCGCTCGCTGTAGGCGCCTTGCAAGCCGAGTAGATCAAGGAGATACGGATCGCGGAAGACGAGATCGGGACTCATTCGTCCTTCGCGGAGGTTGGCCAGCTCTGCGGTGATGATGGCGTCCGGCTTCTTCGACAAGGCGGTGCGTTCGTACAACATGCCACCGATCTTCTGGCGCAGTGTACGCACATCCCAACGCTCGATGCGGCACATTTCGGCGTAGAAGTTGCGGGCTAAGGGTGCCTTAATCGGTAGTAGTTCGATGAAGTGGCTCCAGCTCAATACTTGCGATAATGGCGCAAGAATCTGCTCCTCGGTAATCCACTCGGCAAACCGTGCCATCCTGGTAAGTGCTGTGTAGTTGAACCCAGGACCGAACTCCGCCGTCAATTCTTGCGACACCGTCGCAAGAATCTGTTTGCCATAGGCGGCGCGTCCCTCCTGCAAATTTTCCCTGAGCAGGCGAC
>JAIFNF010000032.1 GCA_020047885.1 Gammaproteobacteria bacterium
CCGTTATCCAGACGCACGGTAATCTCCAGACCAGGCTGACGGGTCACATTTTCCTCAATCGCAGACCCGGCCAGGCCACCGAGGACCGCGCCACCCACTGCGCCAGCGATTCGCCCGCTGCCTCCGCCGATATTGCTACCCGCCACCCCGCCGAGTGCTGCGCCTGCCAACGCACCGGTACCGCTTCTCGTACCTTCAATCATGATCTGGCGGACGCTCTCAACATAACCCATCCGCACATCCTGCGCTTGCCGGGTCTGATCGCGGCTATAGGCGCTGCCGGACATGCTGGCTGGGCAGCCGCTTAACATCAGACTGGCCAGAACCGCGGCAGCGGCCACTGTCATTTTCATCAATTGCATGGTTTACCTCGCCGTTCATCGGCATTAAGAACAATTCAACAGGGAATTATAGCCAGTCTCTAACCAAAAACACCCGGCGTCTCAACCCACGCGAGTTTCCGGGAGTTGCCCATCGACCGGTAGCGCATCCAGGCCAAAGGAAATGTCATCTACCATTTCCTGCAACAAATTAACCAGCGCCTCATCGAACTCGTCCACCTCGACAGCATAGGCCATAAACACCCCGGCCACGCGACTCTGCTCGCGGATGGGCAACGCCACGCAAGCGCTAATCTCCGACCGCTGCGCGGCCTCCCGACAGGGTCGGGCTTCGGCCTGCATATCGCGGCATACCACCGGCGCGCCACGTTGCAAGGCATCGCGAATGACACAGCATTCCGACAGAGCCAGGGTGGCGCAGGGCAACTCGGTCGCGCATAACCCCATGAGCGGATCCAGGTCTCCAGCGGCCACCTGCATCTGCCCCGTCGCATCCAGCATCCCAATCCAGACGGCGGCGAATAACTCGCTATCGCTAGCGATTCGATACAACTCCTGGAATAGTTGGGCACGATCACGGGTGCGGATCAAGGCCTTATTGGTCTGGCTCCAGGTCGCGTAAAAGCGGTTCAGGCGCTGAATACGAGCCTCAGCGCGCCGCCGACAGATCACTTTCCACACATAATTGGCCACCAATTGCAACTGCCGGGTATCGGCTTCGTCATAATCCTCGGCCTTGTTGCCCACGCCGATAATCATCCGCACCTGATACTGATCGAGCACCGGGACGCTCACATGCCGACTGAGATGGGAATGCCCGGGAGGCAGACCCCGCTTATTCGGCAAATTTTGATAGTCATTGTGGATGACCGGCCGCCGCAAGCGCGCGCAATCGGCCCAGACGCCGGCCAAATCCAGCGGGTAATGACTGGCCGGCGCGGCGGTACAGGTCTTGAGGGTCTCCCGCGACCAGGCGAACAGTTGCAGGGTGCGTTGATCGTCGTTGACGAAATGGAAATAGCCAATCTGGCTCTGGGTCAGCCGCACGGCCTCTTCCAGCCCCAGCACGATAATGTCCTGTTCAGACAGACCGGACGCCCGTTCACTGAGCGCCAACAGGGAATTCAGCCGCGATTCGTTGAGCTGATTGAGCGCCTCAGCCTGTTTGCGCGCCGTGATGTCGTCAACTACTGAAATGAAATACTTGGGACGACCCTCGCTTTCCCGCACTAGCGATACTGCTAAATGCACCCAGACAATGGAGCCGTCCCTGTGGAGATAGCGCTTCTCCAAATCGTATTGCTGGAGTTCACCGGATAACATCCGCCGAATATGATCCAGATCAACGCCCAGATCATGGGGATGGGTGATCGCCTGAAAACTCAGCGCCTGCAATGCTTCCGACGCATACCCGACGATGTCGCACAGCTTGCGGTTGACCCGCAGGAAGCGCCCATCTGGCGCGATATGGGCGATGCCCACCGCGGCCTGCTCGAAGGTCGCCTGGAAGCGCGCAGCGCTCTCCCACAACGCTTCGGCAACCTCGTGCAGCACCTGACGGACAGGCTCGGGCGAAGACGCTTCCAGTGTCGCCAGCCGTTCCCGTAATGCCCGCATTTCGGTGAGAAGTGGTAATTTTTGCCCGTCTGCCATCGCGATACTTACCCAGTCATGCCGGAGTCGCCGGATTCGTCAATTCTGGAGAATGATGACCCAATATCCTGATAAATCCTATAGCCGAATCCCGTTGGGCGAGCCAAATTCCCGCAGCAGCATCGTGATCATGAAAGTTGGGAGGCTCTCATATCCGTAGTGGTGAAGAAGGTAGCGGCGACGGATGCAATGGGTTGCCCTTCATTCGGTGTTGCCACTACACTCCGTTAGACAATAGATTCTGAACCTTTTTTCCTTGGCGGCTTGGCGGTTCATCCGTTTTTCAGGGTTAAACCTGATGAGAATCGGTATAAAAACCGAAACTATTTTGGCGTCAGCATCTTCAGTAAAGCTCAATCTCCGGCATCCGGTTCGCCACAATGGCGCAGAATCACCGCCCGCGCCGCATCCCGCAACCGCACCGCCGCCGACCAGTCTTCACCATCCGGCGCAATGGGCGGTTCCACCATCAGTTCTAGCGACCCCCGGCGCGGAAACCAGGAACCGGCGCGTAACATCGCCCGCGTGCCGCGAATCGTCACCGGAACCACCGGGACATTCGCCTGCGCCGCCGCGACAAACGCGCCCAGACGAAAGGTCAGCAGACCGGGCATCCGTTTGAAGGTGCCTTCCGGGAAGAAGCCCAGCGATTGACCGGCATGAGCCGCTTCCGCCACCTTGCGTGCTTCTTCCACACTGCGCTGCACATCAAAGCGCTCCACAAACAGCGTACCAATCCGTTCCAGCGGTTTCCCAACCCAGCGATTGTCCAGCAGCTCCCGCTTGGCGACGTAATGGAAATGCCGGGGAATCGCCGCCATCAGCACATAAGCGTCCAGATAGCTGGAATGATTGGCCACCAGTACGCAGGGGCCGACCGGCAGATGCTCCAGCCCGCGCACTTTCAACGGTGTACCGGTTAATTGCGCCAGCAATAGCGTCGCCAGACGGCTCAGCGCCCAGCGCCACTCCCGTTTCGGCAACGTCATGATCCCCAACCAGGTCAGCGGAGCCAGGATGCCGAAAACGGTCCAGGCATAGCCGGCAAACAACCGCTCACGGATCCCGCGCCCGACTTTCCGCGCCTGCGCCCAGCCACTGGTCAGTCCAATCCGCGCCAGTTGCACCCAGAGCGCCTGACCGCTGCGCCCTAATGCGCCCCGTTCATACAAATCCCGAATCGCCGCCCGGCGAATCTTGCCGCTGGAGGTTTTCAACACCGAGCGCGGCGGCGCCAGTTTCACGTCATCCGGCGGCACGCCTAGTAAATCAACGCTGGCGTTCACAATCCGCTGGCGCAAATGCTCCAGCGCTTCCGGTTGGGCAGCGCGGGTTTCCGCCACCACCACCAACCGCTCGCTACCCGTCACCGGATCGGCGCTGGCGAAGACCGCAACACAGCCCTTGCGGATGCCGGGAATTTCGCTGATCGCCTGCTCCAGTTCGTAAGGATAGATATTGCGCCCGCCGCGAATGATCAGATCCTTGACCCGCCCGGTCAGGTAAATATCGCCATCGGCCAGATACCCCCGATCCCCGGAATCCAGCCAGGCGTTGCCATGCGGGAACAGGCGGCGGGTGGCTTCGGGGTTGCGGTAATAACCCACGGTCGCGGAGGGTCCCTGGAACTCCACGCGCCCTTCCCGCCGATCCGGCAATTCCCGACCCTGGTCATCGGCAATGCGGATTTGATGACCGGGCAGCGGTTGGCCACAGGCGACAAAGTGCAGAATTGCCGGATCCTCCGGGGCGGCCGGTTCCGCTCGACCACCGGTCATAAAGGCGTCGCGTTTCACCCGGTCGATGACCGGTCCCCGATTCGGCGGTTGCAGCGCCAGCCCGACCGAGCATTCCGCCAGTCCATACACCGGGGCCATGGCTTCCCGCCGAAAGCCGTAAGGCGCAAACCGGGCGATAAACCGTTCCAGTGTCGCCGGACTCACCGGTTCCGCGCCGTTGATGGTCATGCGCCAGGAACTCAGGTCCAAGCCTTCCAATTCGTGATCGGGAATCGCGCGAACGCAGAGTTCATAAGCAAAATTGGGCGCAGCGGATAGGGTACCGTGATGGCGGTGAATGGCTCGCAGCCAGCGTATGGGCCGCGCCAGAAAGCTCAGCGGCGACATGACCACCAGCGGGAAGGCGTAATACAGGCTACCCAGCGCGGCCCCGATCAGCCCCATGTCGTGATAGAGCGGCAACCAGCTCACGAAGACATCCTCGGAACTCGCACCGACCTTCTCCCCAATCGCCCGCAAATTAGCCAGCAGATTGGCGTGGGTCAGCATGACGCCCTTGGGATCGCCGGTGCTGCCGGAAGTGTATTGCAGGAACGCGAGATCCTGGGTTTTCACCGCCGCATCACGCCAGACCGCCGGTTCCTGCTGCAATTCATCTGCAGTGAACACGTGGCGCAGGGATTCCACCTGCGCCTGGAGCAACCGCGCCACCAGCTTGGCTTCCGGGATGGTGATCAGCGCGACGGTTTGCGCGTTATCCAGCAACCGGGCATGGCGGCGTAAATGCTCCTCGATTTGCGAAGGCCGCACCGGCGGATAGATCGGCACCGGCACGCCGCCAGCCAGCAGAATGCCAAAGAAGCTGAGGAAATAGTCGGCGCCGGTTGGCAACATGATCGCGACGGTCTGCCCCGGTTGCAGCCCGTACTCGCGCAACCCGGTGGCCAGCGCCCGCGCCCCCTGTTGCAACCCGGCATAGGTGAAGGTCGCATCAATCTGGTCATGGTGGCCGTAAATCTGGATCGCCACCCGGTCAGGATGGGCGTCGGTATGCCAGTCCAGCATGTCATTCAGCGTCGCTACCTGCGCTGGAGTCCCCACCTTAGACGGTTCACCGACTGGCGTGAGCGGTTCTGCAACCTGGTTCGGCAACAGGGGCGCACCCCGCGCTTGCAGAATCAAGTGCAGCAGATCGCGCAGCGTTTCGACGACGAGCACCTGCTCATCCAGGCGTACCTGAAACGCCGCTTCCACCCGCCGCAATAACTCGGTGCGCGCGAGACTGTCCAGCGCTAAATCGCGATCCAGATGGCTGTCTAGCGAAAGCGCCTCCACTGCGCGTTCCGACTGGCGAATTTCCCGCAGCAACTCCCGCAGCAGATCGAGCAAACGGGGCGCAGCTTCCAGCGTTGGCGCGGTTTCAGGAGGGGACGGCAATTCAGCATGATTGGCAGACATAGCGGTAGTCCGTGGGGTAACAGTTGGCAAGCGGGGGCAGCGACAAACAACACGCTACCCAACAAATCCCGGTTGCTCGTTTATACTAGACCTCACTTTCCCCTGAATCTACCTTGGCGACCAGTGCCACTAACACCGACCTAATTCACGCACCCGTGAACTACGGGGGACGTTTTTCCAGGAAGGACTGAATGCCCTCCTGATAATCATGGCTGTCGTAGACCTTAGGCAACTCGCAATAAAAATCCTCCAGTGATCTGCTGGGATCATGGCTTTGACCGCGGATGAGGATCGTGCCACGGAAAGACACGGAAAAAAGAATCTTCCGTGTTTTTCCCTCGTGTAAATTTTCCCGTGATCGCTTACGAATTTACGACCAATCGTAGCTGTTCCGAATCGTTAGCCGCTTCCTCAGGGAACCAGAAGCGTTGCCATTGATGATTGAGATCGATCACTCTTAGAATACCTAAACCTCGGCTTCCCACTTCCCGCCAACTCATGCCTTTTTTCTTTTGGCGATGTCCAATGATTCGATAACAACCTTTCTCCATATAACCAGAACCAATCATTTTACCCGCCTTTTTCCGGCGTCGATAATCAATAATTTCGTCCCGATTTTTATTCAAATAATTAATCAGTTCACGATGTTTTTCTTCATTCTTTGGTTGAACTTTTGTCTCTAAGTAATCTAAAACCGTATAAATTTCTCCACGCCATAAATGATAAAATATGAACTTTAAATTAAGGTTTTTCTCGTCTTTGTTGAGTGCAATCATACTCATTAAATCCCGGACTTTCTTGCCCAAATGATACCAATCGAGGATAATAAAGAGCGTCATCCCAAAAATTGAATACAAGTGCTGTCGGATGACTTGTGCACCATCGGTAATGGCGACAATAGGGAGCAGTTCTGTTTCAGAGCCGTATCCTTCAATCACGCGACTTTTAACGATCTCAGGGAGAGAAACTATTTCCTGGCTCTTTTCGTTAATTGGCGCAACAATACGTTCAAAACTCTGGTTTTTTATTTGCAGAATTACGATATTATTAAACACTGCTGGTGATTTCTCTTTTTTTATAGGTTGCGCCGGTTTTTCTATGCATTGAACGGGATTTTTATCATCAAAATTTTTTTTATGAACAAGATTTTTTTCTGACCACATACCTGAGTCGCATCATCAAGCACTAGAATTTCTCGACTTTCGCTGTCATAAATATCTATTTTATCATAAATTTTTTGAAAAATTAGTTCTTTATTATTGAGCGTTTTTTCTACTTCGTTTTTCCAGCATTGACTGATTTCCATTGCTTTGTCATTAACAATTTTCCAAGCCTTCTGGTCACTGATTTGCTTGTCTCCGGTCACGCGAACCACTAAATTCTCAACTTCCTTGTAGCTTAAAATGGTACCATGGTAAGCGGATAATTCTTGTAATCGTTGAGTGATATAAACCTTTTGAAACTGCCCAGTTAGACTAAAATAGGTTTCCTCTTTTTCCACATACTTCTGACTATCTTTAAATCGCTGTAATTGAAAATTAATTAGATCATGCAATGTCTTAATCATCACGGGTGTTCGACCATTACAACCTAGATCTTTTTTTATCTTGAATAAAAGCATTTTGAGCAGCTTCTAGTAAAGCCAATTCAATATCGGGTAGCGCCGTTTTCCTGAAATTTTCAACGGCTCCTTCGAT
>JAIFNF010000212.1 GCA_020047885.1 Gammaproteobacteria bacterium
GTAGCCCGATGTTCTGGGCTGAGTCTGGTCAATCCAGACTTGCGGTTTTATCCACCACAAGCCTCGCCCTTTAGGGCGGGGTGATTGACTATAAACACAGTTACTATAAACACAGTTACCGCACAATAAGCCCTGCAGAAGGCTTTTCCTGACTTCGGACTGCCGACAATACCTGAGGAAATCGATATGCGTATCGTGATATTATTGATTGTACTGGCTATTATTGGGCTCACCGTGACGAAATGGCTGGGTCGTCCGGTACCGACGCCCGCCGTCTCCCAAACGCTCCCGGATCGCGCCGCGCCACCTGCAGTGCCTACCCGGCCTGAAGACTTGAAAAATTTTGAAAAAGACCTCAATCGCTTTATGCAGGATGCCGCCAGGCAGCGTGAAGATAACGTACCCTGAGCTCCCAAGGTTTTTCCACAGAATCTGTGGATAAGTCCATAGCAAGACCCGCATTCATCCGTGCAAGCGATTGTTTAGTCTGTACCGGATTGAGTTGGCGAAAATTTCGCCAATCCACTCAAAACCGGGTCGTTGCTACGGTAGGTACCGCGCAAGTCAGCGCCCGAAAGTCCGTCCGCAGCCCGTCAAGGCGTTCCCGAAGCGGTTGGCGCTGGCTATCCGTCGCCAGGCGCAGCAGGTCCGTAGTTAAAGCCACCGCCTCGGTGCGGCTGTGAGCGACCTCACGCGTATAGTCCGCCGTCCGCACCGTCGCTGGCTTCTGGAACAGACCTACCAATTGACGCCGGGCACCACCTGCATCCGATCCGGCCAAAACCTCACGCACCTCGTCCAACAGCCGTTGCCGGTTCGTCAACCAACCGCTTTGACCGTCCACGTTCACGCTCCATTGGCGGATGCGGGCCATCTGCTGAGGGGTCGGATCACCCATCCAGGGCTTTAACCGCTTTTCCAGACGTTCGGTGCGTTCCCGCTGCCGTTCTTCCGTGGGGGGAGTCAGATACTTGGTGCGTGCCTCGACCACATCCTGATCCAGTCGGGCGAACAACTCGGTGCGCTGGGCTGGACTCAACAGCAAGAGCAACTCCGCCAAAGTAGGCGCAAATTCCGCCAGCAGTGCATCGATAAACAACTCTAATTGTTGGAATAGCACCTGTGTTTGGGCGGAATTAGGTGCATCGATCTGCCCCTGCAACGCACCCAGCCATTCCACATAAGTCGGCAACTGGGTCCGGCAATGCCAGGCATGATGCGCCCGCAGCCGATCTGCCAGCCAGTCGCGTTGCCCGGCATCCAGCGTGACATAGCTCTCGACTTCACTGAGCAGCCAGGCATCGACATGGTAATACGCCAGACGCATCAGACTGCAACTGGCCAGAAACAGCGTCAGCGCCAGGGCTAACCCGAATCGGCGTCTGAACACTGACGCGCCTCGCGCCCACCACGAGCGCGAGGCGTACTTCATCGAAACTTCAGTGCGCATGAGCCGGTTCAATGGCAGTAATGAGATAAGCGCCCTTCTCGCCGGCTTTCATCGCAAATTTGACCTTATCGCCCGCCTTGACCTTGTTCGCCATCGCCGGGTCGGTCAACTGGAAATCCATCACCATCTGTGGCCAGTTCAGCACCGGAATCGGCTCATGATCGATAACCAGCTTGCCCTTGGCGGCATCCACACTTTTGACCACTCCCATAGCGCTGATCGTAGCGCTGGCGGTCGCAGCGGTTGGCGCAGCGCCATGCTCATGTTTGGCCTCAGTCGCCAGCGCCAGACCATGCACACCGAGTAGCGCCGTCAACAGCGCCGGAATCATTAACTGCTTCATCAGGTTTTCCTTATGGGTGTTAAAAACTCCCCTCTCCCGGTGGGAGAGGGGTGGGGGGTGAGGGTTCTACTTTCCCGATCAACGCGCTCTGCCAGATCAGATAGACCGCAGGAATCACCACTAGGGTCAACAGGGTCGCGCTGACAATGCCGCCAATCATCGGCGCGGCGATCCGCTGCATCACTTCCGACCCGGCACCCACGCCGTACATGATCGGCAGTAACCCCACAATGATCGTCGCGACCGTCATCATTTTGGGCCGCAACCGCAGCACGGCGCCCTCAATCACCGCTTCTCGCAATTCATCTTGTGTTACAGGCCGACCGGCGATCTGTGCCATCTCCTGCCGCCGAGCCAGCGCCTGATCCAGATAGACCAGCATGACCACCCCGGTTTCCGCAGCAACCCCGGCTAGGGCGATAAAGCCGACGCCGACCGCGACTGACAGGTTGTAGCCGAGTCCGTACAGTAGCCAGACGCCGCCGAGCAGGGCAAAGGGCAGCGTGCCCATAATCAGCACCGCTTCCCCCAGTCGGCCAAAGCTCAGATACAGCAGCAGGAAGATAATCACCAGGGTCACCGGTGCCACGATTTGCAACTTCGCCAGCGCCCGCTGCAAATATTCGTACTGACCCGACCAGCGCAGTGAGTAACCCGCCGGTAAGGCCACCTGTTCCGCGACCGCCCGTTGCGCCTCGGCGATGAACGAACCGATGTCCCGGCCCTGAATGTCCACAAAGGTAATGCCAATCAGTCGTGCATTCTCGCTTTGCAGCATCGCGGGGCCGTCGGTGATGTTCACTGCCGCCACCTGGCTCAAGGGCACCGTCGCGCCGGTCGGTGTCACCACCGGCAAGTTACGCAACTGTTCCAGCGAATCGCGCACCGCCTGCGGATAACGCAGATTGACCGGATAGCGCTCCAGTCCTTCAACGGTTTCAGTGACGTTCATGCCACCCACCGCAATATTGATGACCTCCTGCACCTCGCTGATGTTCAAACCGAGCCGGGCCGCCGCCAGACGGTCGATCACGATATCCACATAGCGCCCGCCCGCGACCCGCTCGGAATAGACTGAGGCCGCACCGGGAATCGTGCGGATGACCTGTTCCAGTTTCTCGCCGATCTGCTGGATGACGACCGGATCGCTCCCGGCCACCTTGATTCCCAGTGGGGTCTTGATGCCGGTGGCCAGCATGTTGATCCGGTTCTTGATCGGCATGACCCAGGCGTTGCTCACGCCCGGCAATTTGACAATGCGGTCCAGTTCGGCGATCAAATCGTCGGTGGTCAACCCAGGACGCCATTCCGAACGCGGTTTCAACTGAATCGCGGTCTCAATCATGCTCAGCGGCGCGGGATCCGTCGCGGTTTCCGCCCGCCCGACCTTGCCAAACACCCGCTGCACCTCCGGCACGGTGCGGATCAGCTTGTCGGTCTGCTGCATGATCTCGACCGCTTTACCGATGGAAACGGCGGGGAAGGTGGTGGGCATGTACAGCAAATCACCTTCATCCAGATCCGGCATGAACTCCACGCCCAGCCGTTGCAGGGGCCACCATGCGGTCAGCGTCAACAGACCGGCTAGGATCACGATCGGCCACGGATGCCGCAGCACCAGATTCACAAACGGCCGATAAGCCGCCATGAGCAGACGATTCAGCGGATTGCCGTCTTCCGGGAGAATATGGCCGCGCACCAGCCAGCCCATCAGCACGGGAACCAGGGTAATCGCCAGTCCCGCCGCTGCCGCCATGGCGTAGGTCTTGGTGTAGGCGAGCGGCGCGAACAGTCGCCCTTCCTGCGCTTCCAGGGCGAAAATAGGTAAAAAGCTGACGGTGACGATCAACAGCGAGAAAAACAGCGGCGGCCCGACCTCGCAGGCAGCCTGTTGCACGATGCGCCAACGTTCCCCGGCATCACGCGGCGTGGCCTTCTCCAGATGCTTGTGCAGGTTCTCCACCATGACAATCGCCGCGTCCACCATGGTGCCGATGGCGATGGCAATGCCGCCGAGTGAGAGAATATTGGCGTTGATACCCTGCCAGTGCATGATCGCGAAAGCCGCCAGAATGCCGATGGGCAGACTGATCAGAATCACCAGCGAGGAGCGCAGATGAAACAGGAACAGGGCGCAGACGATGACCACGACGACCAGTTCCTCGGCCAGTTTCTCACGGAGATTCTTCACCGCCCGCACGATGAGATCGGAACGGTCGTAAGTGGGAATGATTTCGACGCCCGTCGGCAACCCGCGCTGCAACTGTTCGAGTTTGGCCTTGACACCGGCAATCGTGGTCAGCGCATTTTCGCCAGCACGCATGACAATAATCCCGCCGACCACTTCCCCTTCGCCATCGAGTTCCGCCGCGCCGCGCCGCAATTCCGGCCCCAAGCGAATATGGGCCACATCGCCCAGCAAAATCGGCGTTCCGGTGTCGTTCACCCCCAGCGGAATTTGCTGTAAATCGGCAATTCCCTGGAGATAGCCGTGTGACCGCACCATATACTCGGCTTCGGCCATTTCAATGACTGAACCGCCGACTTCCTGATTGGCGTTCTCAATGGCCATGCGCACTTGGGAAAGCGGCAGGTTGTAGGCGCGTAGCCGGTTGGGATCGAGAATGATCTGATACTGCTTGACCATGCCGCCGACCGTGGCGACTTCGGCGACGCCCGGCACGGATTGCAGTTCGTATTTCAGAAACCAGTCCTGCAAAGAACGTAATTGCGCGAGGTCATGCTGGCCACTGCGATCTGCCAGCGCATATTCGTAAACCCAGCCGACTCCCGTGGCGTCTGGTCCCAGCGCGGGTTGTGCTTGTGGGGGCAAGCGGGGCGCGATCTGACTCAGATATTCCAGCACCCGCGACCGCGCCCAGTACAGGTCGGTGCCGTCTTCGAAAATGACGTAGACATAGGAATCGCCGAACCCGGAGTAGCCGCGCACCGTGACCGCACCGGGTACGGCCAGCAGCGCCGTCGCCAGTGGGTAGGTGACCTGGCTTTCCACGACCTGGGGGGCCTGTCCCGGATAGTTGGTTTTGACAATGACCTGCACATCGGACAGATCGGGTAAGGCATCCAGTGGGATATTCCGGGCTGACCAGGCACCCCACCCCGCCAGCAGCACCGCCAGTAGCAGAACCAGCACCCGGTTATGAATCGACCAGCGGATGATCGCGGGAATCATGGTTGTTTCCCCTCTCCCCTAGGCAGGGAGGTCGGGGCTGCGGAGTCCACTTTGTCAATCACATACCGCCCATCTTCGCCCTCGCTAATGCGCAATCGCACTTTCTGGTTCGGCTTCAGCCCTTCTAGGGAAACGCCTTTGACCGCCGGAAAATCCATGGTCATGGCTGGCCAATTCAGTGCCGGGATCGGTTGATGGGTGGCGTTCAGGGTGCGTGCATCGGCATCGACCGTGTTGATCACTGCCGCTGTCCAGATTTCCGGTTTCGGCAGCGCGGTCATCCGTTGCAAGCTGGCGCGGACACTGCTTTCCGAATCCAGCAGGAACTGGGCGGACGTGACCACCTGTTCACCTGCTTGTAACCCGGAGCGGATTTCTACCCGGTCGCCGGATTCGATGCCGACCTCGACGGGTCGGGCGGCGAATCGGCCTCCGCCCAGTGCCATGATGACCCGCTGTTCGGTTCCGGTGGGAATGAGCGCCTCGCGGGGAATGTTGAGGACTTTGGTGCGTGGGGCGGCGTGGATGACTACATCAGCAAACATATTGAATTTGAGCCGCTCGCCGGGATTGGGGAAGCGTAACCGGGCGCGAACGGTGCGGGTCTTCGGGTCGACATCAGGGTAGATGTATTCGACCGTTCCCGTCCAGACTTCCCCAGGTATGTAGGGCAACCGCACCTCGGCAGACTGACCGACAGCCAACCAACCGGCTTGCTGGGTGAATACGTCGATCTTAATCCAGACCGTTGATGGATCGGCCAGGGTCATCAGTTCCATGGTCGGCTCGACATACATGCCTTCGCGGAGGTTGAGCGCCGACACAATGCCATCCTGTCGGGCGTACACCGCCGTGAGTTGACGAACCTGCCGCTCCTTTTCCAATTGCTGAATCTGGCTTTCCGCTACACCTAGCGCTAATAGTCGTTCGCGGGCTGAAATTTTCAGGGAGGGTTGGAGGCCGTCCAGCGCCTGTAAATACTCCTTTTGTGCGTTGACCAGTTCGGGGGCGTAGATTTCCATGAGCAGTGCGCCCTGCTTGACCCGTTCCTCTAGGGTGCGCACTTTGAGACTTTCGACCCAGCCGCTGGCGCGTAGATGAACATGGCTAAGGGCGCGTTCGTCGTAATCGATATAGCCGACCGTCTCGATGCGCCGCGCCAGATCGCTGCGTTCCACCGGTGCGGTTCGCACGCCGAGATTGTTGACTACCTCCGGAGCTATGGTGAAACCGGGATCGGTGACATCGCCCGCTGCGTCATCGGCATAGATCGGAACGTAATCCATGCCCATATCGTCTTTGGCAGGCGTGTTGGAGAAGATGGTGGGATTCATCGGATGGCGATATTTGACCGGCTTGCGCTCGGCTATCTCGCTACCGGTAGGCTTCTCGCTGGCTGGAGTGAGGTGGAGCGGAGCCAGCCAGGGTTGCAGATGGGGTGCCAGAACCACACCGGTGCCAAATAGCAAGATGGCAATCATGGCTGCCACGAAAATTTTCATGCAGAAGTTCCTATGATCTGTTACGTAAGCAATGCAGGGTTCGCGCTTGTACCTTGGAACTCGTTAGGCAGCTCGCAAAAAATATTCCCCATGTCACGAGGGAGCCATTGTGGGTTGGGCTTTAGCCTAACTCCTTAATGTTCAAAGCTAAAAAGAGTCAGGCTAAAGCCCGACCCACAACCGACATGGCGGAACCGGATCGCCGACCCGCTGAGGGGTATTTATTGTGCCTTGCCTTGGAATTCGTTAGACCGTTTCGTGGATTCAGGTTCGCTTTGCTAAAAGCCCTAAGCGTAAGATGATGTTATAATAAAATTTGTTCTGTAAATTTTCCCATTGGTAAATTTTAATATATATTCTTAATATATATCTCT
>JAIFNF010000326.1 GCA_020047885.1 Gammaproteobacteria bacterium
TAGCCCGATGTTCTGGGCTGAGTCTGGTCAATCCAGACTTGCGGTTTTATCCACCACAAGCCTCGCCCTTTAGGGCGGGGTGATTGACTCCAGCGCGGCATCCAGCGCAGCGACCGCCTGTTCAGCCAGCAGCGCCGCATCCTGATCGTCAACCACGTAAGGCGGCATGAAATAAATCGTCGTGCCCAGGGGGCGCAACAGGATCTCGCGTTGCAACGCTTCGCGGTAAAAGCGCAGCCGGAAATCGGGATCGCGGGTGGCAATATCCACCGCCCAGATCATGCCGCGCTGTCGGAAATGCCGGGCTTGGGGATGATTCGCCAGCGGTGCCAGCAAGTCGGTGAATCGTTCGGCGAACCGCAGATTGCGTTCCAGCACCGGCTCCTCGGCGAACAGATCCAGCGTCGCCAGCGCCGCCCGGCAGGCCAGCGGATTACCGGTGTAGGAATGGGAATGGAGAAAGCCACGGGTGATGGCGTCGTCATAGAACGCGGCATAGACCGTATTTGTCGTCAACACCACGGACAGCGGCAGATAGCCCCCGGTCAAGCCCTTGGACAGACAGAGGAAATCCGGACGAATACCCGCCTGTTCATGGGCAAATAAGGTACCGGTGCGGCCAAAACCAACCATGATTTCATCAGCGATCAGGTGGATGTTGTAACGGTCACACAGTTCGCAGGCCAGCCGCAGGTACTCGGGATCGTACATCACCATCCCCCCGGCACCCTGCACTAACGGCTCGACAATCAACGCCGCGACCGAGGCATGATGTTCCGCGAGCATCGCTTCCAGTCCCTTCGCAGCGCGCTCGGCCACGTCCTCCGCTGTTTCCCCCGGTTCTGCCAACCGGGCATCCGGCGAGGGCACGGTCATGGCCTGGCGCATCAACGGGCCGTAGGCTTCCTTGTACAGCGCCACATCGCCAACACCCAGCGTGCCCAGGGTTTCCCCGTGGTAACTGCCCTTCAGGCAGAGAAACCGATTTTTCCCCGGCCGACCCTGGTTGCGCCAATAGTGAGCCGACATTTTCAGCGCGATTTCCACCGCTGAAGAACCATCCGAAGCATAGAAAGCGTGCCCCAGCCCGGTCAGGGCCGACAACCGTTCCGACAGTTCCACCACCGGCGCATGGGTGAAGCCGGCTAAAATCACATGTTCCAACCGGTCCAGTTGATCCTTGATCGCCGCGTTAATGCGTGGGTGGGCATGGCCAAACAGGTTGACCCACCAGGAACTGATGGCATCCAGATAGCGCCGATCGTCGAAATCATACAGCCACGCTCCCGAACCACGGGCAATCGGGATCAGCGGTAATTCGCCGGTCTCATGCAATTTCATCTGGGTGCAGGGATGCCAGACCGCAGCACGACTGCGCTTTAACCAATCGGAGTCGTTCATGTCGATTTGACCACAGCTTTATGCGCGTTCAAACGATTCGTTCGACACTTGGGGCAGTGATTCAAATCCAGGCTTGGCAAAGTAATAACCCTGGAATAACTCAATACCCATTTCATAAAGGATGACAAACTCGTCACGGGTTTCAACACCTTCAGCGATGACCTTGATAAATAGCTCCTGGCACACTTGAATGATTCCCCGAACAATGATTTGGCGGGTGCGATCCTGATGGATATTGCGGATCAATGCCATATCCAGCTTCACGATATCGGCGTGAATGTCGGCCAGGAGATTCAGACCGGAATAGCCGGCTCCGAAGTCATCAATCGCTGTTTTAAAACCCCGTTGCTGGTAATAAGCAACAATTTTGCGGAGATGCGCCAAATCAACAACCTGTTCGCTTTCCACAATCTCAAAAATGATTTGATCAATCGGGAATCCAAACGCATCGGCGGCTTCGAGGGTTGCACGGATGCAGCGCTCAGGCTGATAGACCGCGTTGGGCATGAAGTTGATGCTGAGAAGCGGTTGCATTTTCAGGTGGGCAGCGAGCTGAATGGCTTTGACGCGGCAACTCTGGTCAAACTGGTACATATTCTTATCATTAACATGAGTAAAAACCTGCCCTGCTGGTTCGTTATTGACCCCACGCACCAGTGCTTCATAGGCAAAAATTGTTCTGGTTGATGCATTGACAATAGGTTGGAATGCCATTGTGAAATCGAAACCAAGTACCACACCACTAGCGCAATTGACGCAACCAAATTGTCGCTGATTTTTCGTAGTATTCACCAAATTTATCCTCATTCTGCAAGCAAGACAACACCAGCCATGAGTCTCACTCCCTCACTCCGGAGGGAGCGAACGACAACACACTTTCAGCCATCCTGATTAATTCGGGCAATCAACTCAGCCAGCACCACATCGGCTTGATCATTGGCAATCTGGCACGTCCCGGCATTTTCATGACCGCCGCCGTTATAGTGCAGCATCAACTCACCGATATTGGTTTTTGATGTCCGGTTTAAAATCGACTTCCCGGTCGCAAAGACGGTGTTTTGCTTTTGCAATCCCCACATTTGGTGAATGGAAATGTTGGTCTCGGGGAACAGCGCGTAAATCATGAAGCGATTGGTCGCCCAGATCGTCTCTTCATTACGCAAATCCAGCACCACCAGATTGTTATAAACCGTGCTGCACCGCTGAATCTGTTCCCGGGCTTTGGGTTCGTGTTCGAAATAAAGATCCACTCGTTCCTTGACATCCGGCAACAGCAGAATCTCGTTAATCTCGTGGTTACGGCAATAATCAATGAGCTGCATCATCAACTGGTAGTTGGAAATGCGGAAATCACGGAACCGACCCAGACCTGTGCGCGCATCCATGAGAAAAGACAGCAATTCCCAACCCTTGGGTTCGAGAATATCTTCTCTGGAAAATCGCGCAGCGTCGGCTTTGTCAACCGCCGTCATCATCTCGTCGCTAATCGAAGCGAAGCGGGTTTTACCGCCGTAATAATCAAACACGACCCGAGCCGCTGAGGGCGCTTTCGGGTCGATAATATGATTATCGTGTTCAGCATTCCGCAGAATTTCCGAGGAATGATGATCGAAAGCCAGATACACGCCCGGCACATACGGCAGGTTGGTCGTAATATCGCGATTATTGATCTCAATTTTGCCATCCTGCATATCTTTAGGATGGACAAATTTGATGTCATTAATCATTTTCAACTCATTGAGCAACACGGCGCAGACCAGGCCGTCCATGTCACTGCGAGTCACCAGGCGGAATCGGTCAGTCATGATGGATCTCCATTGAAAACAGGTTTTTTATTTAAGCGCCCTGCAAACCCAACTTCTCGAACAGCGCGTTATCGCGATCAGCCTGAGCGTTATTGGTGGTCAGCAGCTTGTCGCCGTAGAAGATGGAATTCGCCCCGGCCAGGAAGCACAACGCCTGTTCGGCTTCGCTCATCGCTTCCCGCCCGGCGGAGAGCCGCACATAGCTGCGCGGCATGGTGATGCGGGCGGCGGCGATGGTGCGGACAAATTCAAAAATATCGATGGGATTGCTGTTGGCCAGCGGAGTACCGGGAATCGTCACCAGGTTGTTGATCGGCACCGATTCCGGCGGGGGGGCCAGATTGGCCAGCGTCGCAATGAGTCCGGCGCGATGCAACCGCGATTCGCCCAGACCCACGATGCCGCCGCTGCACACTTTCAAACCCGCCTCACGCACACTGCGCAGGGTATCGAGCCGATCTTCGTAGGTGTGGGTGGTGACGACTTCGTTGTAAAACTCCGGGGCGGTGTCGAGGTTGTGGTTGTAATAGTCCAGCCCGGCTTCGCGTAATTGCCCGGCCTGGCCTTCCTTGAGCATCCCGAGGGTCACGCAGGTTTCCAGACCCAGCGCCTTGACCGCCCGCACCATGTCCAGCACTGGTTCCAGGTCCTTATCCTTGGGGCCACGCCAAGCGGCACCCATGCAGAACCGGGTCGCGCCTTTGTCCTTGGCGGTCTGAGCGGCGGCGACGACGTCCTCCAGTTGCATCAACTTCTGCGGCTCCAGTTCGGTTTGATGGCGCTTCGACTGGGAGCAGTAGCCGCAATCTTCGGAGCAGTTGCCGGTTTTAATCGACAACAGCGAGGAGCGTTGCACCGCGTTGGGATCGAAATTGGCGCGCAGGACATCCTGAGCTTGGAACAGCACAGAGTCCAAGAGGGAGTTTGGAATACCGGCGGCTCGGCGGGCGACAAGGGGAGGGAGACAATAGCGGGGTTGTTCATAGCGAGGTTCCAGGGAGAAATTCAAGTGATTCCGAATGATTCTTAATGACGCTTAAGATAGCATTCCCGGCCTGAAATATCATACTGTCACGTTGCGTTTTCTCTATCCTTGAGCGATCTAATCCTATTATGCCTGATTCACTATTCCGGGAATTCCGGGCCGGACTGCTGGCGGTCGCGCCGTTGCTGGTCGGTGCCATCCCCTTTGGGATGATCTATGGCGCACTGGCGCTGAGCCAGGGTTTAAGCCCGGCTGCCGCGTTGGCGATGTCCACGATTCTGTTCGCCGGTTCGGCGCAATTCCTCTTTTGTCAACTGGTTGGCGTGGGCGCGCCGGCGCTGGTGACGGTGGCCGAGGTCGGTTTGCTGAACCTGCGCCATGCCCTGTACAGCGCGGCGCTGGCCCCGCGCATCGCCCATTTGCCCCGGCGCTGGAAAGTGGCGCTGGCCTATCTACTGACCGATGAAGCTTATGCCACGATTGCCCGGCGCGATGCGTCTGGCGCTGATGAGGGGCCGAATCGGCACGGGTTCTATCTAGGCGCGGGACTCGGAATGTGGGGGAGCTGGCAACTGTCCACGGCCGCCGGGGTGATGCTCGGTGCCCGATTACCGGCGGAATGGCCGCTGGATTTCGCCCTGCCACTGACCTTCATTGCCATCGTGGTGCCGCTGATTCGCAACCGGACGATGCTGGCAGTCGCGGTCGTTTCCGGGATCGTGGCCGTGCTGGCGGCGGGGCTGCCGTTCAAATTGGGCTTAATCCTGGCCGCGCTGGCCGGTATGGCGGTCGGCTGGCGATTAGCGGGGAGTTGGCGATGAATGTCTGGTGGCTGATGATCCTGTGCGGCGTGCTGACGTTCGCCATTCGCCTGTCGTTCATTGCTGCTGAGGGTAAAGTGACATTCCCGCCGGGTTTCCGCCGATTGCTGGCGTTTGTGCCGGTCGCGGCTTTGACCGCGCTGGTCATTCCCGAGTTAGTGATGCCGCAGGGAACGTGGTGGCTGGCCTGGGATAATGCCCGGCTGGTGGCGGGACTGGCGGCTATTGTGATTGCGGCGGTGACCCGTAGCGTGTTGTGGACGCTGATCGGCGGGTTTGCGGTGCTGATGGTGTGCGCGTAGCGTTGCGTCTTTCAATCTGCGTCGCCAACATCCCGAACCACCCCGGCGCTTCGCGCCACCCCTCCTTGGCCAAGGAGGGGAACTCGGAAATCCGGCTTTCACCGGGAAAGGCGCTAATAACCTTTGCTATGATAGTCGCCTGTTCCTTCCTCCATTCATCGCTGCTTGGCCCGTCCCACGTTCCCCCGAGATCCATGAACATCCCACAGAATAGTTTGGTGCTGTACAAAAACGGTCCCGCCCGGGTCGCCGCGCTCGGTGACAAGCTGGATATCGAACTGGACGATGGCCGGTCGTTGCGGGTGCGGCCCAAGGATGTGCTGTTGCTGCATCCCGGGCCGTTGCGCTCGCCACGGGACCTGGGGGAATTGCCTGCCGGTGAAGTCGAAGCGGCCTGTGAGCTGCTGGAGGGCGGTCAGACGACTTTATCGGAACTAGCCGAACTGGTTTATGGCGCGTACACCCCGACGACCGCCTGGGCGGCCTGGCGGCTGGTGGATGAAGGGCTGTATTTTCAGGGGACGCCGGAGGTGATCAACGTCCGGCTGCTGGCGGAAGTGGAACAGGAACGGCGGATTCGGGAGGCGAAAGCGGCGGAACGGGAGGCCTGGAATGGCTTTCTGCAACGAGCCAAAGCCGGGCGCTGCGCTTCGGAAGATGCCCGTTATCTGCTGGAAGTCGAGGAACTGAGTTGGGGAGAACGTGAGCAGAGCCGGGTGTTACAGGCGCTGGAAATCAATCAGACGCCGGAAAGCGCTCACGCGTTGCTGTTGCGGTTGGGTCATTGGAATGAATCACACAACCCTTGGCCGCGGCGAACCGGGGCCACTTTGGGGCAGCCCACCGCTCCGCTGGGAGAATTGCCGCAGGAAGCGCGGCGGGATTTAACCGGCTTGCCTGCCTTCGCGATTGACGACGAAGGCAATCTTGATCCCGACGATGCGCTGAGTCTGGACGGTAATCGGTTGTGGGTGCATGTCGCGGATGTGGCGGCGCTGATTCCGCCCGACTGTCCGGCGGATATTGAGGCGCGGGGGCGCGGGGCGACGTTGTATTTACCGGAAACGACCCACCCGATGTTGCCAGAAGCGGTGGTACAGCAACTGGGTTTGGGACTGCTGGAGGTGTCGCCGGCGCTGTCGTTCGGGTTGAGCCTCGATGCGGATGGCGTGGTCATCGATGTCGAGGTGGTGCCCAGTTGGGTACGGGTGCAGCGCTTGACTTATGAGTACGTCGAAGCCCGGCTGGATGAGGAGCCGTTTCGGAGTCTGTATGAGTTGGCGGAACGGCATCAGGCGCGTCGCCACGCTCGGGGGGCGATTTTCCTCGATCTGCCGGAAGTGAAGATGCGCGTCCGTGAGGGTCAGGTGGATATTCAACCCTTGCCCCGGTTGCGCAGCCGGATGTTGGTGGCCGAGGCGATGGTGATGGCCGGTGAAGCGGCGGCCCGGTTTGCGTTGCAGCGAGAATTACCGTTTCCCTTTACGACGCAGGAGCCGGTGGAGGCGGCGGATCAGCGGCCGGTCAGTCTGGCGGCGATGTACGGATTGCGGCGCACGATGCGAGCGCGTCAGTACAGCAGTTTGCCGGGGCCACATGGCGGGCTGGGGCTGGAGGTGTATTGTCAGGCGACCAGTCCGCTGCGGCGTTATCTGGATCTGGTGGCGCATCAGCAGTTACGCGCCTTTTTGCGCGGCGCTGATCCGCTGGATGCCCAAGCGATTGTGGCGCGGGTGGGGGCGGCGGAAGCGGTGGCCTCCGGGGTGCGCCGGGCCGAGCGGCTGTCCCGTCAGCATTGGACGGTGGCCTATCTCCAGCAGCATCCCGGTTGGCAGGGCGAGGGGGTGTTGGTCGAGAAGCGGATGCCGCGTGGTCTGGTACTGATTCCGGCGCTGGGTCTGGAAACACGGGTGAAGGTGGGGGAGAACGTGGAGCCGGACAGTGTGTTGCCCTTGCGCTTGACCGGGATCGCCCTGCCGGAACGCGAGGCGTATTTCCGGGTGGGGTGATGATCATTCTAAGGTGGGGGATTTAGCGCAAGCGGTGGCTATATATACTGGGCACTGCCATAAACTGAACATTGTGATCCGCAGATGAACGCAGATGAACGCAGATGAACGCAGATGAACGCAGATGAACGCAGATGAACGCAGATGAACGCAGATCAAAACCAGCAAAGACGCTTGGCGACCTTGGCGGTTCAAAAAGTCAAGTTATGAAGTTATGACGGCGGGCAGTATCACTCAACGAACTGGCGGTTGCGTGAACATTTCTCGGATCTGCTCTATCGCGTGGAATTGCGCACGGGTGGGCAAGTGTATGTTTATGTGCTGCTGGAGCATATCGAGGGTTTTAAAACCTACCTGCTTGATTTTCATTACGAATTGTTTGATGTGACGCTACAGGACGATCAGGCGATTCAGGGGCAGGTCGCCCTGCTACTGTTCAAATATATCCTTCGGCCTGAACTGCACGACCGCCTGCCGGAGATTTTTGGCCTGTTGCAGGAACTGGGGAATAAACAGACCGGACTGGAATATCTACAGGTGCTGTTGCGCTATGTCGTGGCAGGCGCGGAGAATTTGAGTGAAGAAATATTGCGGCGCGCCGTAGATGCCGCGTTGAGTCAATCGGAGGGTAAGACTATGGCGACACTGGCAGAAGTGTGGATACAGCAGGGATTTGAAAAAGGCCCTCAACAGGCACGCATCAATGCGGTGCCTAAGAGTGTTCTGGACGTTTTGGAAGCGCGATTTCGCGTAGTCCCTGACGATCTCACCCAAATACTGTTTAAAGTAAACGATACCGATCAAGCTAAAAGCTTATTACGAGAGGCTGCCCGAGCATCGACACTGACGGATTTTCCGCGCAGGCTGGTTCATTAGAGAAAGGGAAGATGGCAATGCCATTAGCAGCGAAACGCTCCACCCGCGACATCCTGCGGGTTTTCTTCAGTGGCCGAATGCTGACGGCGTTGCTGATGGGATTTTCCTCCGGCCTGCCGCTACTCCTGGCGACCGGTTCGGTGCTGCAAGCCTGGTTGAAAGAAGCTGGGGTTGATCTGGGCACCATTGGCCTGTTTGCCTTGGTCGGCCTGCCCTACACCCTGAAATTTCTGTGGGCGCCGCTGCTGGATCGCTTCGCGCCCCTGTCCGGCATGGGCCGGCGGCGCGGCTGGTTGTTGCTGATTCAGGTGACGCTGATTGCCGCGATTGCCGGGCTGGGGCTGACCGATCCAACGCAAAGTCTGCCGCTGGTCACGCTGGCCGCCTTTCTCACCGCATTCTTCTCCGCTTCCCAGGACATCGTGATTGACGCCTACCGCCGCGAGTCCCTGGCTGATGATGAACAGGGGCTGGGCGCTTCGCTGTACGTCAACGGCTATCGGGTAGGAATGCTCCTCTCTTCCGGCGGCGGCCTGATTCTAGCCGATGTCATCCCGTTCCAGGCGGTGTACTGGGTCATGGCGATAGCGATGCTGCCCGGCCTGATCACCACCCTGTTCTGTGTGGAACCGCCCGTCGCTGCCGGTGCGCCCCGAACGTTGCGCGATGCAGTGGTGCAGCCCTTCGCCGAATACTTTTCCCGCCAGGATGCTGTGCTGATTCTGCTGTTTGTACTGCTGTACAAGGTGGGCGAGATGATGGCCAGCCAGATGACCACGCCGTTCTATCTGGATCTAGCCTTCACCAAGACCGAGATTGGCACGGTCGTCAAATTGTTCGGTTTCTGGGCCACAGTGATCGGCGGGCTGATCGGCGGGGTGTTGATTCTGCGGATCGGGCTGTACCGGTCGCTGTGGATGTTTGGCGTGTTGCAGGCCATTGGACTAATCGGCTTCGTGATTCTGGCCCGGCTCGGCCATAGTTTGCCGGGGCTGGCGCTGGCTATCTCCAGTGAAAACCTGTTCAGCGGCATGGCGACGACCGCGTATGTGGCTTTCATGGCGACACTGACGAACCGAAAATTTACCGCCACTCAATACGCTCTGTTGAGCAGTTTGATGGGCATTCCCCGGGTCATTGTGAACACGCCCACTGGCTATCTGGCGGAATGGCTGGGCTGGGAAGGCTTCTTCCTGTTCTGTATGGCGGCTACTGTTCCGGGTCTGTGGCTATTGACCCGGTTTCGGTCGTGGATGGAGACCGGCGAGGACAAGGCCGCTACGTCAACGCCAGGGTAGCGATCATCAACTCCGCATCCTCCGGGCAGGTGCGGACGGTGAACCTCATCGCCCGGCACAATTCCAGCATCGGTGCATTGTCCTGTGACATCGTGCCGTAAAGTTCCCGGAGACCCCGGTTGCGGGCGTCATCCATCAGCCGTCGCAACAGCAGACTGCTCAACCCCATGCCGGTCGCTTCCTGGAGCAGAATGATGGCGAACTCAGCGCGTTCCCGGTTCGGGTCGCTGATCATCCGCGCCACGCCGCAAATGGCCAACGCCTGGGTTGGACGCTGCCGAAACGCCACCAGCGCCATGTCCCGGTCATAGTCTATTTGGGTGAGCCGCACCGCCTCAGCCGGGGTCAACTCCTTGATGGTATGCATAAATCGCATCCGGATCGCTTCAGGCGACAATCGGGCGAAACCGGCGATAAAGGCGGGTGCATCCTCCGGACGCACCGGGCGAATCAACAGCGTCGAACCATCCGGCAAGTCCAGGGTTTCTTCCAGCTCGGCAGGATAGGGCCGATGCGCCGGTTGCGGGTTCGTCGAACGTTCCGCGTCAGACATGCTCGTGCAGGCCACACTCGCGCTTGAGGCCAAAGAACCGGGTTTCTTCCGGACTCATGCCGTCCACCAGGCGCCGGGTGGTATGCACATCGCCAATCGAGACATAGCCCTGCTCCCAGAGCGGGTGATAGGGCAGCCCGTGTTGGCTCAGATAGCGGTAAACGTCGCGGTCGGTCCAGTCGATAATCGGGTGAATCTTGCAGCGGCCATTCCGCCACAACAGCACATCGAGTTGCTGGCGACTCTTGGCTTGCTGCCGCCGGAGGCCGGAAATCCAGGCCGCTGCCTCCAGATCGCGCAAGGCCCGCTGCATCGGCTCGACCTTGTTCAGATGGTTATAGCGATCCAGGCCTTCCAGCCCCTGCTCCCAGAGCTTGCCATAGCGGGCTTCCTGCCAGGCTGGGCCAATCGGGGCGCGGTAGATGCAAAGATTCAGCGATAACCGTTCCGCCAGTGCATCGATGAACTGATAAGTTTCGGGAAACAGGTAGCCGGTGTCGATCAGTACCACTGGCATATCCGGGCACTGCTGCGTCGCCAGATGCAGACAGACCGCGGACTGGGCGCCAAAACTGGAGGTCATCACGATCCGGTCAGGGAAATTCTCCAATCCCCACGCCACCCGTTGCTCAGCGGTCTGCGCCTCCAGTTCACGGTTCATCGCCTCCAGATCGAACCGGGGTTGATCGGCGTTTTGTGGCAAAACGGTCTGCGCCGGGGTCCGGGACATTACAGCGTTTCCTTATCGTGCGGGCGGGTCGTGGATAGCGTACAGCCTGAATATCTGACTAT